>JAFYWV010000120.1 GCA_017546505.1 Bacteroidaceae bacterium | reverse complement strand
CAGGAACTAAAGAAGTATATCTACTACTACAACAATGACAGAATAAAACTGAGATTAAAAGGAAAGAGTCCGGTGCAATACCGAACTCTTTTCCAATAAACTTTTTATTAATCAGTCCAACTTTTTGGGGTCACTTCAGTTTGACAAGTCTCATTTTTTTATTTATTATTCTTGTCTGTTTTTTGGGGGGATGTTGTGTGGTTTTGTTCTGTTTTGTAAACATTTTTCATTATAAAACATTTTCGTTGCTTTGGGGTTCGGTGATTTGCTTTGGGGGATTTGCTTTGTTGTCGGAAACTTACGGGTTCTATTCTTTTGTTTTTTATAAAATTAATACTATCTTTACAAAGTTTTGCGCGCGTGCGTTCCGTTATATTTGAAAAGTAATGTTAATTAATAAATAGCTATTTTATGAAAAAACAATTTGTTATGGTGTTGTTGGCGGCCATTTCTTTGTCGTTGACAACCAATGCCCAAAAACTCAAGGGGTTTGCCTATGGCGATGTGGAGGCACCCAGAGGGTATGGTTATGTAAAAGGGCAAGAGGCCGGTCTTGTGGAGTGGGAGTCGCCAGAGGAACTTGCACTGAACAAGGAACAGCCTAAGGCTTGGTTCTTCAATTTCAAGAGTGAGGAGAGTGCCCGTAAGGTACTGCCCGAGAATAGTGAGTACTATTTCTCTCTCGATGGTACGTGGAGTTTTAATTGGGTGGCTAACCCTTGGGAGCGTCCTGTGGATTTCTTCAAGACCGATTATGACGTTTCGGCTTGGGATAAGGTGCAGGTGCCTATGAACTGGAATGTCTATGGCTTGCAGGCCGATGGTTCGCAGAAGTATGGTACACCAATTTATGTTAACCAACCGGTTATTTTTAAACATCAGGTTGCTGTCGGTGACTGGAAGGGTGGTGTAATGCGTGAGCCTGCTCAGCATCATACTACATACAAGTTCCGTAACGAGGTGGGTTCTTACCGTCGTACATTCACTGTGCCTGCTGATTGGGAAGGCCGTGAGATATACATCAATTTCGATGGTGTCGATTCGTTCTTCTACCTTTGGATTAACGGGAAGTATGTAGGTTTCTCAAAGAACTCTCGTAACCTTGCCGCTTTCAATATTACAAAATACCTTGTCGATGGTGAGAATGTTGTTGCTGTCGAGGTTTATCGAAACAGCGATGCTTCGTTCCTTGAAGCTCAGGATATGTTCCGTTTGCCGGGTATCTTCCGTACCGTCTCTTTGACTGCTACAAATCCCATTGAACTGCGCGATGTTCGTGTGCGCACCAATCTTGATGCAGAGTACAAGGATGCTGTTGCAAACATTGAAGTAGATGTCCGCAACCTCACTTCAAAGAAAGCAAAGAAATATCAGGTCAAGGCGCAGCTCTACAAGAATGCGCTCTACAGCGACGAAAACGAGGCTGTTGAGGGTGCAACAGCAACTGCTGCTTTTGAACAGTTGCTTGCCGGTGATACAAAGACTTTGAAGCTTGATATTCCTGTTGCCGCTCCTGCAAAGTGGAGCGCCGAGGAGCCTAACCGTTATACACTTGTTGTTTCTCTGCTCGACAAAAAAGGTAATGTGGTTGAAACAGCATCTACATATTTTGGTTTCCGCGAAGTTGAAATACGTGATACAAAGGCCGAGGACGATGAGTTCGGCTTGGCTGGACGTTACTACTATCTGAATGGCAAGCCCATCAAGATGAAGGGTGTGAACCGCCACGAGAATAGCCTTGAGCGTGGTCACGCGTTGACACGTGAGCAGATGAAGAAGGAGGTTATGCTTATGTTGCAGGGTAATATCAACCACGTGCGTAATGCTCACTATCCCGATGCACCATATTGGTACTATCTCTGTGACAAGTACGGTATCTACCTGGAGGACGAGGCAAACATCGAGAGCCACGAGTATTACTATGGCAAAGAGTCTCTCTCTCACGTTCCTGAGTTTACAAATGCTCACGTTGCACGTGTGATGGAGATGGCTCACGCTACAATAAACAGTCCGGCTGTCTGCATCTGGTCACTCGGTAACGAGGCCGGCCCCGGTGACAACTTTGTGAAGGCTTACAAGGAACTGAAGGCTTTTGATGCTTCGCGCCCGGTTCAATATGAGCGTAACAACAATATCGTTGATATGGGTTCTAACCAGTATCCTTCCATAGGCTGGACACGTGAGGCTGTGAAGGGTAAGATGAATATTGTTTATCCTTTCCACATTTCGGAGTATGCCCACTCAATGGGTAATGCTGCCGGTAATCTTGTTGATTATTGGGAGGCAATCGAGAGTACCAACTTCTTTATCGGTGGTGCTATATGGGATTGGGCTGACCAGGCTTTCTGGAACGTTGATCCAAAAACCGGTGACAGATATATGGGTTATGGTGGTGACTTCGGTGACCGTCCAAATGACCACACATTCTGTATGAACGGTATTATGTTCCCCGACCATTCACCTAAACCACAATATTATGAGGTGAAGAAGGTTTACCAGAATGCGGGTATAAAGATGCTTGAAAATGGTGAGATTGAAATATTCAACAAACGCTATTTCAACTGCTTGTGCGACCTTGATGTGAAGGTTTCGCTTTGGGAGAACGGTAAGCAGATTGATTCTTACTATATGCCTGATATGAAGATTGCTCCACGTACAGCAAAGACATTCAAACTCAAGTTCAACAATGCGAACTTTGCTGCCGACAAGGAGTATTTCGTAAAGGTGCAGCTTCTTTTGAAGAAGGATATGCCTTGGGCAAAGAAGGGTTATGCACAGATGGAAGAGCAGATTTTGCTTCAGGGTGCAGCAAAGGCTGCTTTGCTTGCCGACGTTGCAAAGAGCGATGTCAAGGTGAAGATGACCGAAGACAAGGCTAATGCTACAACAACTGTTACAGGTGATGATTTCACTGTTGTGTTCAATAACAAGACCGGTGTTTTTGAGAGCGTTGTCTATGGTAATGAGACTGTGTTCGAGAAGGGTTCTTCAATGACTCTCAGTGGCTACCGTGCTCCTGTTGACAATGATATTTGGGCGTGGAACCGTTGGTTCGCCCTTGGTTTGTATAACCTTGAGGATGTGGTGACATCATTTGTGTCACAGAAGAATGCCGATGGTACAATTGTACTACAGTATATCGTACGTTCACAGGCTAAGCACCCGGGTCGCCGTGTGAAGAATGAGGATAACAGCTTCACTTTGCAGAGCGATACACGCGAGTTCGGCGAGAATGAATTCCACTTTGTATCAAACAGAATTTGGACAATATACCCCGATGGTTCTATTGAACTCAACAGCTCGGTGACTGGCAGTGATGCTGCTGTTGCGCTTGCACGTGTGGGCTATCTGTTGCAGTTGCCGAAGAGCCTCGACCAATACACATACTATGGCCGTGGTCCTTGGAACAATTACAATGACCGCCGTACGGGTGCGTTCATCCAGCAGTACAAGAGCACTGTTGCCGACCAGTTCGTACATTTCCCAAAACCACAGGATATGGCGAACCGTGAGGAGGTGCGTTGGGCTGCATTGACAAACAATGCCGGCAATGGTGTGATGTTTGTTTCAACAGGTGCACTCTCAACAACTGCATTGCCTTGGAACGATGTTGAACTCACAGAGGCTGCACACCCATATCAGTTGCCTGCATCATCGGGTACTTGGTTGCATCTTGATGCAAAGGTTAACGGTCTTGGCGGTAACAGCTGTGGACAGGGTGGCCCATTGGAGCACGACCTTGTGAAGTCCGGCGACAATACTGTTGCTTTCATTATGCGTCCCGTGAAAGCCGGTGATGACTACGAGCAGATTGCGAATGTCGCAGCGTCAGGTGTAATTCCTGTTGTCCTTAAGCGTGATATGCGTGGTACGGTTACAATGTCTTGCGCAAAGGATGGTGCTGAAATATATTATAAGCTTGGCAAGAACGGCAAGAAGACTCTTTATACAGCTCCTGTTGATATGAGTAAGGGTGGTTCTATTACCGTATGGGAGAAAGCTACACCAAAGCTCGCAGCAACATATTCTTATGAAGCTGTGACATCAATACCTGTTACTGTTGCCTTCTGTTCAAGCCTTGAGCCGGGTTCGGGTGCCGAGAAGATGCTCGATGGTGACCCATCAACAATTTGGCATACAATGTATTCAGTAACCGTTGCAAATTATCCTCACTGGATTGATTTTGATGCAAACGAAGAGGTGACAATCAAGGGATTCAAGTATATGCCTCGTCAGGACGGGGGTAACAACGGTAATGTAAAGGGTTACAAGATTCAGATTAGTGCAGACGGCAAGAACTGGAGCGAGCCTGTTGTTGAGGGTGAGTTCCCATACAGTGCCGACAAGCAGACTGTTCTTTTCAAGGCTCCTGTAAAGGCTCGTTTCGTGCGCTTTACTGCAACAAGCTCGCAGAATGGTCAGGACTTCGCTTCGGGTGCAGAGTTTGAACTAATCAAAGAGTGATAACCTACCTTTTAATTAAATAGTAAAAGGATATAAATAATCTACATTCTTTTGCCCTGCCCGCTGTGGCGCAGCGGGCAGGGGGAGAAAAAACAATGGTGCACTTTGGTTGTTCTTTATACTTTACGTGGTTTGAATGTTTAAAGTGATAGCCGCGCTTGAACTTGAATGTGCGTCAAACATTGAATAACATATGTTTAATAAGAGATAGTATTTATTATGAAAGGAATTGTTTTGGCTGGTGGTTCCGGCACGCGTCTTTATCCTATAACAAAAGGAGTGAGCAAGCAATTGTTGCCAATCTATGATAAACCAATGATATATTACCCCATTTCGGTGCTTATGCTTGCAGGAATTAGGGAGATACTCATTATATCTACTCCGCAGGACTTGCCCGGTTTCAAACGTTTGCTTGGCGATGGCAGTGACTATGGTGTTCGTTTTGAGTATGCCGAACAGCCATCACCGGACGGCTTGGCGCAGGCTTTCATCATAGGAGAGGAGTTCATCGGTAACGATTCGGCGTGTCTTGTGCTTGGCGACAACATCTTCCACGGTGCTGATTTTACAAGAATGTTGAAGGAGGCCGTGAAGAATGCCGAGGAGAACAACAAGGCTACGGTCTTTGGTTATTGGGTAAATGACCCGGAGCGTTATGGTGTGGCTGAATTTGATAAGGATGGTAACTGTCTATCTATTGAGGAGAAACCAACCTGCCCAAAATCCAACTACGCTGTAGTGGGCTTGTACTTCTATCCTAACAAGGTTGTCAATGTTGCAAAGAATATCAAGCCGTCGGCTCGTGGCGAACTTGAGATAACTACTGTCAACCAGCAGTTCCTCTCTGATGGAGAACTTAAGGTGCAGACCTTGCCCCGCGGTTTTGCTTGGCTCGACACCGGAACACACGATTCACTTGCCGAGGCTTCTATCTTTGTCGAGGTGATAGAGAAGCGCCAGGGGTTGAAGATTGCCTGTCTTGAGGGTATTGCCTACCGAAAAGGGTGGATTACAGCCGACAAATTGCGAGAAGTTGCACAGCCAATGATAAAGAACCAGTACGGACAGTATCTGCTGAAGGTTATCACCGAGGTAGAGCACTCCGGAGCAAATATTGATTGATATAATGGAAGTTATTAAAACCGAAATAGATGGTGTGGTGATTATTGAGCCACGCATTTTCAAGGACGATAGAGGGTATTTCTACGAATCGTTCTCGCAGCGCGAGTTTGAAGAGAAGGTGTGTCAAACGACATTCGTGCAGGATAATCAGTCAAAGTCTTCTTATGGTGTATTGCGTGGCTTGCATTTTCAGAAGCCACCATACTGCCAAAGCAAGCTTGTGCGTTGCATAAAGGGTGCTGTGCTTGATGTGGCAGTCGACCTGCGCAAAGGCTCGCCTACATTTGGTAAATATGTAGCAGTGGAACTTTCAGAGGATAACCACCGTCAGTTCTTTGTGCCCCGTGGTTTTGCTCACGGTTTTGCAGTGCTCACCGAGGAGGCTGTTTTCCAATATAAGTGTGATAACTTCTACAACAAGGAGAGTGAGGGCTCAGTGGCGTGGAATGACCCGGAACTTGCAATTGACTGGCGAATTCCTGCCGATAAGGTTCAACTCTCGGAGAAGGACAAGTTGAGCAAGTGTATAAAGGATGCCGATTATCTATTTGACTATAACGAACAAATGTATTGATTTATGAATATTCTTGTAACAGGAGCAAACGGACAATTGGGTAATGAGATGCGTCGTTTTGGCGCAGTCTCTCCCAATAACTATATTTTTACCGACGTTGCGGAGCTTGACATAACCAATGCCGATGCTGTTATGAATGCTGTGAAGGCTGCTTCAGTTGAGGTTATTGTGAACTGTGCTGCATATACGAATGTAGACAAGGCCGAGAGTGACGAGGCTACAGCTGAGCTTATAAATGCAACTGCCGTTGCAAATCTTGCAGCTGCAATGAAAGAGGTAGGCGGAACACTTTTCCACGTTTCGACAGATTATGTCTTTGGCAGCGAGGGTAACACTCCGCGCACAGAGGATATGCCTCTTAATCCGCTTGGAGTCTATGGACGCACAAAACTGCACGGTGAGCAGGCAATCCTCGAGAGTGGTTGCAAAGCGCTGATTTTTCGCACTGCGTGGCTATATAGTGAGTTCGGAAACAATTTCCTAAAGACAATGATGCGTCTCACTGCTGAAAAGGAGCAGTTGAATGTCGTATTTGACCAAGTGGGAACGCCTACGTACGCAGGCGACCTTGCATTGGCAATATTTTCAATAATCGAGTCCGGTGTTTATGATGGCAATGAGGGTGTGTACCACTTCTCGAACGAGGGTGTATGCTCTTGGTACGATTTTGCAGTAGAGATTGCTGCTGCGGCGGGTAACACCGGTTGTCGCATCAATCCTTGTCACAGCAGCGAGTTCCCATCACCTGTGACACGTCCGCCATACTCGGTGCTTGACAAGACAAAAATCAAGAATACATTCGATGTTGATATTCCACATTGGCGAGAGTCTATGGAGTATTGCATAAAAAGGATTAAGACAATAAATAAATAATTCATAAAACAATGAAACGTAGCATTATAGTTACCGGCGGTGCCGGTTTTATCGGTTCGCACGTTGTGCGTTTGTTCGTAAACAAGTATCCCGATTATCATATAATAAACGTGGACAAGCTTACTTATGCAGGTAACCTTGCCAATCTCAAGGATATAGAGGATAAGCCAAACTACACATTCTTCAAGGCTGATATCTGTGATTTTGATGCGATGTACAAACTGATGGTGGAACACAAGGTAGACGGTATCATTCACCTTGCTGCCGAGAGCCACGTTGACCGCTCAATCAAGGACCCTTTTACCTTTGCACGTACAAATGTTATGGGTACATTGTCACTTCTTCAGGCTGCCAAGCTATATTGGGAGTCTTTGCCCGAGAAGTATGAGGGTAAGCGTTTCTACCATATCTCAACCGACGAGGTTTATGGTGCGCTTGAGATGAATCACCCCGAGGGTATAGAGCCTCCGTTCACAACAACAGCTTCATCGGGCGAGCATCACTTGGCATACGGAGATGATTTCTTCTACGAAACGACAAAGTATAACCCTCACAGCCCATATTCTGCATCAAAGGCAAGCAGTGACCATTTTGTACGCGCTTTCCACGATACATACGGAATGCCTACAATTGTAACAAACTGCTCAAATAATTACGGCCCTTATCAATTCCCTGAGAAACTGATACCTTTGTTCATCAACAACATACGTCAGCGCAAGCCATTGCCGGTGTATGGTAAGGGAGAGAATGTGCGCGATTGGCTTTATGTAGTTGACCACGCACGTGCCATTGATGTCATTTTCCACAGCGGAAATACTGCCGACACATACAACATCGGCGGTTTTAACGAGTGGAAGAATATCGATATCATCAAAGTCATAATAAAGACTGTTGACCGCTTGCTTGGCAACCCCGAGGGCGCATCGCTCGACCTCATTACATACGTTACTGACCGCGCAGGTCACGATATGCGTTATGCTATCGACTCTACCAAACTTCAGAAGGAACTCGGATGGGAGCCTAGCCTGCAGTTCGAGGAAGGTATTGAAAAGACTGTACGTTGGTATCTCGACAACCAGGAGTGGATGGATAACATCACCAGTGGCGAGTATGAGAAGTATTATGACGATATGTACAAGAACCGTTAATTGTTTTTGAGGTTAATCGGATTTTTATATACACAAATAGTCCGTTGTGGCAAACCGCAACGGACTATTTGTGTATATAAAATTGTAGTTTGCTTAACATATAGCTGTTTGTGGTTGGATGCTTTCTCAAATGGATGCAACGAAAATGTTGCGTATAACCATTTTTGATGAATTTGCGGTAAACCGCGAATATACACTTCACTCGCTGTGAAATATCAAAGCAAGCTTTGTATATCTCGCTCGTTTGTTTGTATATTTGTACCATAAATGTTATGAGGTATAAATTTATAAATATTATGGCAAAAGTTAAAATTTCAACAACATTGGGCGACATTACTGTGCGCCTTTATGATGAGACCCCTCTGCATCGCGATAATTTCCTGAAGTTGGCTTCCGAGGGGTTCTTTAATGGTACGCTCTTTCATCGTGTGATAAAGGATTTTATGATTCAGGGTGGCGACCCCGAGAGTAAGGGCGCTCCTGCAGGGAAAAATCTGGGAAGCGGCGGCCCGGGATATAATATACCGGCAGAGATGCAGCCTGCCAAACTTTTCCACAAACGTGGCGCTTTGAGTGCGGCACGACTTGGCGATGAGGTAAACCCAATGAAAGAGAGTAGTGGCAGTCAATTTTATATTGTTTGGGGAAAGGTGTACAAAGCAGCAGAGCTTAAACAATTGGAACATCAGATGAAGATGCAGCAGGAGCAGAACATCTTCAATGCGCTTGCTATGGAGCGTCGTGAGGAGATTATGAACCTTCGCCGCAATCGTGACCGTGAAGGCTTGATGGAGCTCCAGGACAAATTGGCAAAAATGGCAATGGAGAAGAGCAAGGAACAAGGTGCTCCTGTCTTTGCTGAAGAGCAGCTGAATGTCTATACAACCCAGGGTGGAACTCCTTTTCTTGATGGTGGATACACTGTATTCGGTGAGGTTGAAGAGGGGTTGGACGTTGTCGAGGCAATACAGAATGTCGAGACCTCTATGGGCGACCGTCCAAAGAGCGATGTGGTGATGAATGTTACAGTTGTAGAATAATATTTCAGGTGCGGACAGTTTATAAATAGCTACTTGCCGTGCTCTGCATTGTATATTAGCCAATTAATGACAAAAAGCATCGGGAAAAGTTGGCTTTTCCCGATGCTTTTTGTCATATACTCGCTTCGCTGACGATGCGGGTGCGTTTTGTTGATGTGGATGAGTGCGTCTGTCGTTGGGGCAGCGGGTGGTTGTAGCACACCCACACAAGAATGGCTGTAGCCATTACACGGTCGTCGTGATTCCCCTCTATAGCTCCCATCTCCTTGCCGTTCTCCTTGAATTCGAAAAGGTCGAGTTCGTATGTCGTTTGTAAACATCTTTCAATGTATAAGCCATCGCGCAATGCTTTGATAAGGAAGTTTATTACCATTGGTTTTGTTGAACTGTTGGTGTGAAATCCCCATCGGCGCGGGCGTCCTTGCTTTATCTCTATTTGAGATGTCCGGCAATAGAGGTTGCTGTATCTGTTTGCAATCTCATTGAGTATATACTCAAAATTATTACCTTCTGTTCCTTCTGTTTCAAGTGTGTTGGACTCTATTACCAGCAGGGCATTATTATAGGCTCGGGCTATTTCTACCGCTTTCCAGGCAAGCTGGTCGTGCTCTATGTGTCCGTGCCAGCAAGCTGCAATCTCGGGTACACCTCCCTCGGGCATCGATTGGCGGTCGGCTACCAGAATACAGGAGTAGTCGGCTTTCTCGCTTGTGCCTCCGACGTCAACTGCAACTATGTAGCGGTCGCGCAAGCTATCCTCTTTTTCCGGCATCAGCCACACACTCAGAATATTCTCATCACTTCTTTCTCCGGGAGCAAGTGGCTCAAAATGTGTTGTAGGCTTGCCGTTTTCAATGGTCTCTTTTATATCGCCAATGAAAGTGGGTGGTTGGCAGTCGCGTCGTGCGTTGTTTACGTAAGGGATGCGGAATACTCGTCGGCCGCTACTTTGGAATGCCTCGGCTGCTGTGGATGGAAACTCTGAGAAGAGTCGCCACTCATCAGGCATTTCGCGTCGTTTGTCTCTGTACCAGGCAATGGCTTCAAGCGTTGCTCCAAGTTCAAAGAGATGCTGCTCGTATTCGTCGAGGCTATCGACAAGTTCGGGGTATTCATTTTCATTGAGGGGCTTGCTGTAGAGGTCTATCGTGAACCACGGGATGAATACCGGTGTAAAGTTGTTTCTATGTTCTGTGGCGTCAATCCAAGTACGGTGAAAGTAGTTGCCGACTCCCTTGGCGGTGGATTCAATAACCTTCATTGTATAAGGACCGGCAGCGATTGACCCGAAGATGGATTGTACAAGGTCTTCGGGCTTCTTTCCTTGTGTGGCTTTCCACAGCCCAACCTCGGTGAGGTGTGCCATACTTATGTCCTCGCTTCGCAGTGAGTCGGGTTTCTGTGCCGAGCCCAATGAGTAGCGGCTGTTGCTATAGCTGATGACGCGTGTCTTTTGTGCGCCTTGATAGGGGGTAGTGGTCAGTTTCTTTCCTCCGCTTGCCCACATTGGGTAGCGACTGATGACTTTGGCTAACATTCCGGCAACGATGGATGACTGCTTTTCGATGTCACCGCAGATGACACTGTTCCAGTTCTGTTTGTGTACAAGTTGAATCCACAGCATATAGAGCTGCGTGAGTGTGCTGCCTCCCCATTGGCGCGCCTTGCACAGGATTATGTCAATGGGTTTCTTTTGCAGACGCAACGTTTCCATAGCCTTGAGGTATATGCGTTGTGGACGGTTGAGAATGAATGCTGTGTCGCGCCCCTTGCCTTTGTCGGATATTGTAGTCATAGTGCGTGCCCAGTACTCAAAGTCGTGTCTGATGCGCAGCAGGCAGAACCTCAACCATAGCTTGATGATGCTTCTGTTGCAGGGTGACTCTCCTTCTATTTCTCTCAGGTAACCCTCTGCACCATATTGTTGTAACTGCTGCACCAACTCTTCTGCCGACATTGTTGTAGGCAGGTATAGTCTTTCTATGGGAAATCCACTGATGTTTACCTCACAACGTGGTATGGAGGTTGAGCCTTCGCCGGTAATGGGATTATAGACGGCTGAAATCTCTTTCAGCCGTCTATAATTTTCTTTTATAATTTCTTCTCGTGTCATTATCTTGTACAGGTTTTATATACCGGCGAGGTTTGTGGCACGCCGTCGTATTTTTTTCGAGTTGTACATTTTGGCAAACATAAAGAGCACATTGCTGTATAGGCTTGCACGCAGTGAGATGTTTGATTCTGACATATCACGACGACGCAGTAGCAACCAGTGCATAATTGTTTCGTTGACAAGGTAGTCAAGTATCGCACGTTCAAGCATTGGAAGGAGGTGGTTGCGCTCATCCACCGGTGTCTCAAACTCAAAGATTATCTCTTTTTCGTCTATCGTGTAGCTTATGGAAGGGAAGCGGAGTGCAACAGCAGTGACCAGTTCGTTACAAGCTGTGTGTGTGAATGCAAGTAGCAGGTCTTCGTCTTCTTTGCTGCTTTGTATGGTGTCGGCGTCTTTGTCTTTTCGTTTTGCCGATTCGCCCATATAGAAATTCCTCAAGTTAATCTGCTGTTGCAACTCACTTCTCTTTATAGTTATTTTGTTTTTCATAGTATATCGGTTCTCAGTTCAAGGGTTTTGTGCGTCGGGTGAGCAGCATTTGAATGATTGCAGCATCGTTCTGTCTCTTTGTTGCAATGATGCTTGCTTCGTCGGGTTTTACATTGCTGTACCAGTTTTGCAATGTACTGTTGACAATGTAGCTTTCTACTCTCTGTTCCAGCTGGTTTATATTGTCGGTCGGGTAGTTCGATGGTATGTTCATATTGAATACGTAGCATCCGTCACCTTCTCCGTTCCGGGTAAAATTTATACTGCAATCGGGGTGGTAGCGTACAATCTCTGCATAAACATCGTTGATGCTGTTGTCTATGAGGGGGGCTATTATATGCTTGTTGTCTGCAGTGATTAGCATTCTTTCTGTTATTCCTTGTGGAAGACCTATTGCTTCACGGGCGCGGGTCGTGTGTGCGCTTGTCGCGAATATCTGCCTGTAGACTTTTTCTTTTGTTATGACAAATGTGACATTCATATTCTCTATTATTTTTTACTGTGCAAAAGTATTTCAATATAATTGCTGCAAGGTTGCTGTTTTGACATTTTGATGTTTGCGGAGTGTTTTGTAGACGATACCACGAAAAGTCTCGGTGTCAAGGTAGAACGATGGGGCGGGCTCTTCTATTATCTGTTCAAGAACGATGTACTTGTAGCGTTTGCCATTGTCCTTGACCCTTTGTAAGTAGCGGTGATATATCTCCTTGTACATCGCCAGTTTGTTCCTGTTTATAAGCGGGAGTTTCTTTTTGCGTGATAGCAACGATACAAAGCGGCGTGCATTTTCAAATGTTACGTAAAAACGTGGCGCTTTGCTTTTTACTGCGTGTTTGATAATCTCATCCTGTGTCGCATAGGGTCTTGTCTTCCTCACTTCTTTCAATGATTCAAAGAAACTGTTCAACACGTCGCGTTTACGAATGTCGCGGACATCCTCATTTACTATTCTTCTCATTCTGTTTTTTAATACAAAAATATAGTCAAAAATGACTAAAACGTATGCTGTTTTGACACTTTATTTATCAACAGCATAAAAAAGACACAAATGACATTACCGGGAATTTTGACAATTCGTCTTTCTCTATATTAAAAAGGTGCTTCTCTTGTGTTGTGATTGTTTTAGCAATAAGTGGCAATATAGCAACCTTGTCCGGGCTTTTTGGTTGTTCCTTTGCCGTTGAAAAATAAAATTTATATATGGAACAGAACTTAAAAAACAGTATGGCGGCTCAGCAGTATGTTGAGCCTGCTGAGAGCAACGGTATTGCAAATGCTTTACCTGCTGACAATGCAGAAGACGATGTTCTGCACAGTGAACAGGATTCACTGGAGAACTTTAACAAGAGGTTGAACGGCTTTTTTGGCGGACAGTTTGATATTTATGACAAGCTGTCGCAGGATTTACTTTTAAGGCATCTTGCTATGAACCGTGAACAGAATGAGCGTCTGGCATCAATGCTTGAGAGTGACCCGCGTCTGGCGCAGATGCTTGCCGACATTATTGATGGCAAGCGTGGTGCACACAGTGCTGTTGCACGTTATTTCGGTCGCGGGTTTATGGGTGTTGACGAGGATAGTCCTGAATTCGAGGAAATTATGCTTGCCGACGAAGATCGCAAGAATGAGGTTATGCGTCTTGCCAACGACCGCAGAGAGTATGAGGCAAATCTTGAAGCCAGTATGCCTGTGATTGAAGCATTTTGCAAAAACAGGGGGTACGACCCGTCCGATTTTATGGATAATGTGTGGGAGATGCTCATTTTCCCCATTATGGCAGGTAAATACACCGATGATGTGTGTATGGCTCTTGACCACGCTATCACCTACGAAAAGGATGTTGAGGATGCTTTCATTGCCGGTGACATAAAAGGGCGCAACTCCAATATCAGACGTATGAAGGAGGATTTTGGAGATGGGTTGCCGAAGGGGATGAGCAGTGTTGCTCCTGACATTGAACGTAAACGTCCCCGTAACTCATTGATTGAAAAAGCACTCAATGCTTAACGACTGATTTTTCTTTTTATTAATAACAAACTTTATTTATCTATGAAGAAGATTTTGATTTTTTTGAGAGAGAATCCTCTCTATGTGATTGTTTCTTTGGTGTCGGTATTGCTTTTTGCTGTGGATAATGCCGAGGCGGGTGTGTTGTTGGCTACGGTCTCTGTCGTTCCGGCCGGGTCTACCAAAGCATCAAAGGGTATTGCCGGTCTTGCAACACAAGGCCTCGGTGAGGCAACAACTGTGGCAAATGCAAGTGAACTGGGTGTTGACCTGATTGATGCTGATGTTGACACGCAGATTGTGAACATTGCCAGTGATGAGAGCGTGATTGACACCATCAAACGTAAGATACGTCGTCAGGTGCGTGTAAATTCGTTCGAGGTCGACCATTATCTCATTGATGACAAACGTTCAAAGGCCTACACCAATGCTGTATACACCGGTATTAAGGCTACTCGTGCCGAGATACCTTTCTCAACCACCGGCGAGAGAAAGATTTTCCAGGAGTATTACACGGCTATCTGTAAAGGCGTTAACGGCTACGACCCGACAGGCCAGATTGAGTTGCCGGGTGTAGACCTTATGCTTTTCTTCGTTGGCAAGAACAGTACCACTGAAGCGCCTATTGCAATGGCTGTAAATGGTCCAAAGACCAATCCCAGCGATGACTATTGTGTTGTCCCTACCATACCTGCCGGCACTGAGATTATTCTGTTGTCATCGGCTGCATACGAGACACAGAAGTTCATAGCACCATCTACAATAGTTCCTGTTCCTGAGCGTATGTACTTGCAGAAACAACTTTGCAACAGCATTGTCAGTGACTATTTTGCAGCGCAGAAAAAGCGTCTTCAGTTCAATGAGTCGCAGATTGCCGAAGCGGTGTTGCGTCAGTTCCGTCTCGAGAGTTGCCGCACAGCGTGGGTGGGGCAGCCCGGTAAGTTCAAGGTGCAGGCTATGGACAATGCTATGGGTTACCAGTGGGATTATTTCTCAAAAGGTATACGTTGGCAGTTCAAACGCCAGTATGACCTCTCATCAAAGATTACATTTGCCGACCTCATTAACCTCTCTATGGTGAAGTTTACCGGATTTAACTGCACAAAGAGGGCTATATGGTTGTTGGGTAAGCAGTTGCTCAACGATATCCAGAAGATTGACCTCACACTCCACAAGAACATCAGCGTCACCGGCGACAAGGTGTTCGGCATTGAGTGTACAAAAATCCACACTGTGTTCGGTGACATTGACCTTGTTCACGACCCGACACTCGATGCTTTGGGTTATGCTCATTGCGGTGGCTTGATTGACGAGAATGGCTTGGTGCGTTACTATATGAAAAACGAGGATGCAAAGACCGAGAATGTCGACGGCGAAGAGGCTAAGCGCGAGGTGGTGATGAGCATCGACTGTCTCTGCTTGAAAGGCTACTCGCATATTTGGGTGAATGGTTCTGCTACCGAGAGTGACATCCCTGGTGCTTCACACGTGACAAGCGCTGCTTCATTGCCCGATGAGCCGAACCTCAACGACGTGGTCATTCTCACAGCCGATGTTAATCGCACAGTCGATGGTGCGAGCAAATTGTGGTTCGCCGCAGGCACGGTTGTGACATACAATGGTACGACTTGGGTAGAGTACACAGGGGAGATTCTTGTCTGATTCATTTTCATTTGCCGGCGGCTGAACGCCGCCGGCATCAAATAAAAACAATTAAAGAATATGAGAAAACGTATTACTTATGAGATACACGGCCAGATAGAGCGTAACAGCTATTTCAGAATTGGTAAGGCTCTGGTGAGAATTGAATTTACAGGTGGTGCAATAAACTCCACAGGTGTTTATCCGGCTCAGTATTCAACTGATAATCCGCTTTTCCAGCGTGCGATAGAGAACAGTGACGCTTTCCGTTGCGGCGAGATAAAGCGTGGAAAGGTTGATGTGCTCGAGGATGATAGTGCAACAACAGATGATGTTGCTGATGTTGTAAAGTGTACTTTGGCGACCGAGGTGACAAATATGCAACAGGCGCGTGCCTACCTGATGGCAGAACCCTATAACTGCTCTTTGTCACAGTTGCAGAACAAGAACTCTATAAAGAGTGTGGCTAAAGCAAATTCTGTTTCATTTCCTAATTGGTTGTAATGGAATGTGCTGAACTTTTGAGAAAGGTGAGGATTGTCATCAACGAAGCTGTTGACGACAACGATGTCTCACTCTTGTCGGTCGACACCCGTTCGCTGGATGATAGCATTTTGGAACTTCTGCCTCGTGCCGTTCTTTTCGTTCAGAGCAACAAAGGAGTGAATGCAGGGTGTGTGAATAGCAGAACCGTTACTCCATCTGCATTGGATATTACAGTTGATGAAGATGGTGTGGGAGAACTGCTTCTGCCCGATGATTTCGTGAGCCTTGTGTCGTTACAGCTTGCCGGTTGGCAATCGCCGGCGTGCAGGATGTACGCACATAGCTCGCGCGAGGCTTTCTGGCAACAGAATGAATATACTCGTGCCGGGTGTTGCAGGCCTGTTTGTGTCGAGGCGTTTACGTCGGGCGGGAAAAGGTGTGCAAGGCTTTTCCCGCTTCCCGACGGTGAAGGTGCTGTGCCAAAGCATTTCATCTATGAGGCTGCATTCAATGCCGAAGAAGGTTTGAATGGCTATGAAAACGGAATGGTGGACGCTGTTGTGTACAAGTGTGCTTCGTTGCTTTATACAATGTTCGAACGTTACGATGCTGCCAATGCAATGTTGTCGTTGGCATTGGCTGCTTGTGACGCTCAAAGTGGTAAAAAAGAGTAATTTGTTTTAATTATGGATAGCTTGAGGGTTGTTACAGCGTCACTTATAGTTAATGTCGTGGGGCTGTTGTTTCCTATCTGGAACGATATTTTCGGGCTTGTCCTTCTTTTTACAGCCAATTTTGTCGTTGGCCTGCTTGCCGATGTATGCAACCATCGTGATTGGAGTTTCAGAAAAGCTTTCAGCTTTTTTCGTGATGCTGCAATATTTTTTGCGATGGTTGCCTGCATCTATATGTTGGGCTACTTCAAGGGTGAGGAAAAGGCAGCCGTACATTGTGTGTCGTTTACGATATATGTTGCAATATATTTCTACGGCACAAATATCTTGCGTAACGCTCGTCTTATAACAAATGAGAAGAGCACATTGTACAGTGTGTTGAATTTCCTTTATTATGTGTTTAGCCTTAAAATGCTTGAACGCAGCGGTTGCCTTAAAGAGTATATAAATTATGAAAAACATAGTAAAAAAATCTCTTAGCATACTGATGCTCTTTTTGACAGGGTGTGGTGCGGTAGAGAATGTAAGCGAGATTGAGTTTCTCTCGCAGAATAATTTTGTCGAGCACCTGAGGGTTGACAGTGTGATGCTGTATGATAGTGTCTTTGTCCGTGAGAAGAGTGACACCGTATTCTACACTAAATACAGGACCGTGTACAAAGAACGGCTCAGAGTGGATACCATTGTGCGTTGCGATACTCTTTATAGAGACAGGGAGGTTCTGGTGGAGAGTGTGCGCCGAGAGAGTGTATGGGGCAAGAAAGGGCTGTTATGGAAACTCTCAATAGTAGCCCTGTTGTTCTTGTTATGGCGTACAGGGCTATTGCGCATTTTGTGGAATTTGATTTTGAAAGGGTGTCGTATATGCAAAAGATTTTTTCATTCAGAGGGATAAACAGAAGTGCCGATGTTTCTACGGCAGCTGATGGCGAGTGCTTGGATGTTGTGAATTTGCGAATGTCCAACGGCAGTCTGTTGCCAATGCCTCAGCCTGTGAAAGTTGCCGAGTCGGACAATCTGTATTCGGCAATATTCTGGCACGAGATGGCAGAATGTTATATAGCCATAACTGACGATGACGCAAGATGCCTGCATTTCTTTGACAAGAATTTTGCCCGTATTATGTCGGGTGATACAGTCTTTGCCATAAATAATCTTTACAATGTGAATGGAGTGGAGTTTATGGGTAACATTGTCTGTTGTTTCACCGTGAACGGGATATTTTATCTATTGTATGAGAATGGTCTCTATCGCGCCCTAGGTGAAAGGCCTGCTATTCCCGATGTCCACATTACGGTATCGTCAAAAGTGGAGTCTCTTGTAACAGATGATGCCTATTATAAGATGGGCACAGTAGATGATTTGGAGCTGACTTGGAATTATAATGAGAGGGGTTACATTGACCAATGTATCTCTCTCTTGAACAAGGCAGGGTATTATATCGACAGGGCTTTGTTCAGGGTTGCACTCAGACTCTATGATGGCAGTTATATCAATATCTCTAATGTAATCTATGTCTGTGATGAGAAGTATGGAGATGGTGTCGGGCGTGATAGCAATAATATGCTCACCGAATCGCAGACCACTTCAAATCCTTCGAAATACATAGTTGATGTGCGTGGCTTTAAACCGACCTTCTCTTTTGATGCATCTGTATTGGATAGTTGGCGCAATGTGGTTGTCGGGGTCGATGTCTTTTCTACAGCGTCTATTCCGGGAAAGAGAATAGAACTTGGTGGACGTGCACAAAAGTTTGAGATGTACACCGATAAATCGCTTGATGGGTTGTGGGACAATATTGCTTCGGCTTCGCTCTACTACAAGGTGGCCGAATATGATATTGATGGAAACCTGTTGTTCCGCCTCGATGATGTCTCGGCGGTGAGCCTTGCTTTGCAGCAAGGGCTTGACACGCAGAGTATCCCGTCATCATTGTCGAGTTATGGTGTCAAAAATAGTTATGTCTATAACGGGCGTCTGCACATAGCTGCCTTCAAGGAATATTTTTTCAAAGGATATGATGCAGCTGCTTTTCTCCCCGTCAATGGTGGCAGGCGCAATGCCGAAGCTATGCTGGTTCAGGTGAAAGTGAGAACGACTCAAGGCGATTTTGTGACCGAGAGATATTATCCGCAACCAATTTTGGGCGATGACGGATACACACTGCAGCTTCCACCGATGTTGACGTATCCAGATGCACGCGCCTGTGAAATGAGTGTTTATATAAGGGATGGCAAGGACTTGTATGGCAAGGTTTTTCCTCTAAAAGCGCACAAGAACTTGAATATTGCATATTATCTGCATAAATGGTATTCGCCATATTCAACATCTGTGACAGCTCTTTTTGCCAATGGCGGTACTCCCGCTGCCGGTGTCTCAACAAAGGATGTCTTGGATATGTTCGACAGTGAGCCCGGAGTGTATGATGTTGTGTACAGTTCCTCTAATAATTGTTGGATGTTCAAAGGTGAACCCTTTCCGCCCGATGAGTTTAAACATTTACGAGTATTTGCAATTCACAGGAATGCTGTCGATGGAGACAAACTTGTCTTCACAATCAAACGGGACGGACTGGGGGATATGTCGTTCTTGGATATCAACAATATTCCTGTTGACGGGAGTTGGGATGTTTTTGACTCTATGCCTGATGTGGATTTTTATCCTTATGAGGAGAGGGCAAACGTGATGAAAGTATCAATGGTTGAAAATCCTTTTGTGTTCCAGGCGAAGTGTACTTACACTCCGTCACAGAGTGCTGTCGTGGGTCTGGCAAGCAATACTGTAGCTCTGTCCGAGGGGCAGTTTGGACAGTTCCCGTTATATCTCTTCTGTGCCGACGGTGTGTGGGCTATGTCTGTCGACTCATCGGGCGGTGTCGCATATTTGAGTTGTAATCAGGTTTCGCGTGATGTTTGCGTAAACGCCGATACAATCTGCTGTGTAGGTGCCGGCGTTGTTTTTGCCGGTAAACGAGGTCTTATGTTGATTAACGGTAACAGTGTCGACAATCTCTCTGCAGAAATGGAAGGGCATACGCTATCACCGGTTGGTGTTCCCGGTGATATTTTTAATGAAATATCATCAATGGTATCGCTGGAGAGTGGTGGAGATTACGATTTTCAAAGTTTTATAGGTGACGGCTTTGTCTCATATCTCCCTGCGCACAACGAGATTCTTGTGGGTAATACAGAGCGTAACTACTCCTTTGTCTACTCTTTTGTTTCAGGTGTGTGGAGCCGGTTTAGCAGTGCTTTTGCCGGTGAAGTCAAAGGTGGAAGGAAACCTCTGTTCTTTACACTCTCTGCTTCCGGGACAAAAATACATTCAATCCCCGACGAACAGACGGGAGATAACCGTGTGCTTCTCTTTTCAAGGCCACAGATGTGGGGTACAAAGTTGCCTAAGCGCATTATGCAATTATTGCTGTATGCACACGTTGCACCGCCAGGGTTGCCGACTTCAGGAGTGCCATTATTGGGATGTTATATGTTGGGCAGCAACGATGGTGTGCATTTCAAAATCATTGCAGGCAATGAAAAAGTCACTAGAACGCAGGATGTGTTGTTCCCCTATTTCCCCACGCAGTCCTATAAATATTATATGTTTGCAATTATTGGTGATATGGGCAAGGGTAGTGTTATTACCGGTATGGAGATTGATGTAAATGTTCCGTGGCGTAACAGGTTGAGATAATGTCTTGCCATATTTTGTCTTTGCCGTGCAATCCTTTTTGTGGATTGCACGGCAAAGTTTTTTTACTTTGTCCAATGTTTTTACACGAAGTGTCTAATTTTTTTACATATATAAATCCTTGTATTTTTGTTAAGGCGTTATGTGTTAATGTATTATTGGTTTTGGCACGCTTTTGGCACGTACTCTTGCAGAAACTGTTTTTATATATGAAAAGATTTTTTACAATAATTATGATTTTTGCATCAGTTGTCTATGCCACAGCGCAGACAATGACAATGGATGAGTGTATGGAATATGCTGTGAAGCGTTCTGTTTCTGTTTCCAAACAAGAAAATAACCTTGACAATGCCAGGATTAACTATAAACAGTCTGTTGCGGAACTCTTTCCCTCTGTCTCAGCCGGTGTATCAGCATCAGCAAATTTCGGCCGTTCTATCGACCCCGAGACAAACAGCTATACAATGGTCTCAACGTTCAGTAACTCATACGACCTTGGAGCGTCAATGCCGCTTTTTGCAGGCTTGCGCTATGTGAACGGTATCCGTGCTGCAAAGGTTGCACGTGACCGTGGTTACAGCGACTTGCAGATTGCGCGCGACAGAGTGGCAATGGAGGTTATGCGGGCTTACATAGATGTTGTATATTATAAGGAGGCGGTGAATATTGCCGAGGAGCAACTGTCGGCAGCGCGCAAGACACTGCGTCAGGCACAGAAATTGTATGGGTTAGGACTCAAGAGTGCAGCCGAGGTTGCCGAGGTTGCATCGCAAGAGGCCGGTTACGACTATATGCTCACCGAACAACAGAACAAGCTTGCAATGGCTTATATTGCATTGCGTGAGGTTATGAACTACCCGCAGGAAGATGTGCTTGAGGTTGTACAGATAGATGATTTTATTCCGGATGTATGTACTGTTTCTCCCGAAAGTGTCGTAGAAAGTGCTCTTGCAGGTAATGCCCGGATTGTTTCAGCCCGTCTTGCCGTGCTGGAGTCAAAACTTAACTATATGAAAGCAAATGGCGGTTGGTTCCCTACGATAAGCCTTTCTGGTGGCATTGGAACAAGTTACTACACAAACTTCAAGAGTACTGCCTATCCGGCTTTTGGTACACAATTGGATAATAACCGTGGTGTTTATGTTGGCGTTTCAATGTCCATTCCAATTTTTTCAAATCTCAGTCGCAAGGCATCTGTGCGTTTTTCGCGCAATGCATTGCGCAATGCCGAACTTGAAATGGATGCAGCGCGCAACGTTGTGGAGAGTGAAGTAGTTCAGGCCTGTAGGCAGATGGAGGGATATGGCAAACAGTACATCCAGGCTGTGAAAAAGATTGAGGCGGCTCAGTTGGCATATGATGGCATTGCTGCAAAATTTGATAAGGGGCTTGTGACGGCAATTGAACTTCAGATGTCGGCAACGACACTGCTGCAGGCAAAATCGGATTGTCTGCGCTCAAAACTGCAGTATATGATTGAGAAACGTATGGTCGATTACTATAGCGGCGTCCCGCTTGTGGAATTTGAATGAAACATAAGGTGATATTGAAAATAATTAATTTGAAACTATGGATATAAAATTGGAACAGAAAAAGGGATGGCGCGCCATTCTAAGTAAGAAGAGTCTGCCTTACATCTTTGGAGCACTCCTGTTGGTGCTTGTAGCTTGGCTGCTGCTCAAAAAGAACACCACCACGCTTCGTGTGAACACAGCAACGATAGTTGTTTCGGCAGTGGAGCAGGGCGAGTTCAACGATTATGCCACTCTCAACGGTATTGTACAGCCAATAACGACTATGCAACTATCGCCATTGGAGAGCGGAGTGGTGGAGCGCATTGTTGCCGAGGAGGGAACAACCGTGAAAGCCGGGGATGTGATTCTTGAGATGACAAATAAACAGCTCTCGATGCAGATTTTGCAGTCCGAGGCCGACCTGGCCGAGAAACAGAACATCCTGCGCAACACACTCATCTCAATGGAACAGGAGCGTCTTGCACTACGCCAGGAGATGTTGCAACTGGACCTTGATGTAACCCGCAAACGGCGTGCCTTTGAGCAGAACCGTGAACTGTATGAGAGTGAACTCATTTCGCGCGAGGTCTACTTGCAGTCAAAGGAGGATTATGAACTCGCTGTGGCGCGTCGCTCTCTTGTCGGTGAACGTCAGAAACAGGACTCGCTCTACCGCACCGTACAGGTGGCACAACTCGATGAGAACCTGCGCTCTATGCAGCTGAATATGCAGCTCATCCGTGAGCGTGTCGGTAATCTCAAGGTAAAGGCTCCCATTGATGGCGAGGTGGGTATGCTCAACGTGGTGCTTGGACAGACACTCTCGCAAGGAAGCGCCATCGGACAAATAAATGACCTTTCAGCCTATAAGGTGACAGCTATGGTCGATGAACACTACATTGACCGTGTAGCAACCGGTCTTACAGCCTCGTTTGTACGTCGCGACAATAACTACGATATGTTGCTGCGCAAGGTATACCCCGAGGTGCGAGAGGGAAAATTCAAGGTCGACCTCACATTTGCCGGTGAATTGCCCGACAATATCCGCTCCGGCCAGACATACAACCTTAATCTGCAACTGGGACAGCCGGTTGAGGCTGTTTATATACCGCGTGGTGCCTTTTTCCAGAAGACCGGTGGTCGTTGGATATATGTTGTCGATGCAACGGGCAAAAAGGCCTACCGACGAGAGATTCGCATAGGCCGCCAGAATCCAAGGTTCTATGAGGTACTCGATGGCCTTGCACCGGGTGAGAAGGTGATAACTTCGTCGTATGACAATTTCGGCGACAACGAAGAGCTTGTTTTAAAAGGTGATAGGTAAAAAGTTAAAGGTTAAAACGGAAAACTTAAAATACAATAGTAGATTCGTAAGATAGTGTTCATTCCGAACTTTATGTGATGAATCTCAAAAAGGAACTGAGATATCTCACGTTTGTTCGATATGACAAAGAGGGATTTATCAAACAATAATATTTGTTTTTTAATCATATAAATTAACAATAAAAATGTATATAAAGAATTTCATAACATTGCTGAAGCGTTACACCACATCGTCGGTGCTCAACATTCTTGGAATGGCATTGGCCTTTGCTGCGGTGTATCTGATAATGGTACAGGTAAACTATGACCTGTCTTACAACAAAGGCATACCCAATGCCCGTAACATCTACCGCCTTGAACATCCAAACTGGAGCGAGAAGGGGTATTGGGATATCACTTGGGCTCGTCAGTTGCCCGACGACCTTTGCAAGGATATTCCCGAGATTGAAAAGAGTGCCACAATAACACCTACCGGACATTTCAATATAAATTCCGTTTATTCGAGAAAGTTGGACGACCGCATTGATAATATCGAGTTGAACCTGTGTGAAGCTGAGCACCGCGGACTGGAAATTCTCGGTATAGAAGTAATTGAGGGTTCACTTGAAAACGTAACAGACCATTATAATCTGGTTCTGAAAGAGTCTGTTGCAAAAAGGTTCAACCTCTCTGTCGGTGATGTACTGTGTTACGGCCGCGATGCAAATGAGGAGAACGCAACTGCTACAGTGGTCGCTATATGCAAGGATACACCATCGCCAAGTATTCTTGACGGAACAGACGGATGGGGTGGTATGTTGGTGGAGCAGGAGAATGAAAACCCCAATAACTGGAACAATCCTTATTTCATACAGTTGGCCGATGGCGCATCACCCGATGCTGTCGTTGAGAAAATGAAGGAGTCTTTGCTTCGTTTGCTCAATGTCGAGCACGAATTGTATGCTGATGAAGAAACCGTTGAGCAATACATTGAAATGGCCACTCCGCGCCTGAATCCGTTGACAGGGCTCTATTTCTCGAGTGATGTAAGTACTGCTTATCACGAGGTGGGCAACAGATTGACTACATATACTTTCATTGCAATAGCTGTGCTCATAATTCTCATTGCAATGATAAACTTTGTAAACTTTTTCTTTGCGCTCATTCCTGTGCGAATAAAGGCAATAAATACATACAAGGTCTTTGGTGCATCGACATTGAGGCTGCGCCTTAACTTTATTATCGAAGCCGTGGGGCTTGTAGCTACAGCCCTTGCCGTTGCAGCCGTTTTTGTCGGGCTGTTTGCCGAGACACCGCTGGTCAACCAACTCTCTACATCAATCTCCTTCAGCGAGAATTGGTATATTGCCGTCATTGTTGTCGTTGTGGCAATATTGGCGGGTGTTGTGGCAAGCATATATCCGGCATTCTACATTACCCGCTTCTCGCCGGCAATGGTTATATTGGGCTTCCAGGCATCGGCTCCCGGCCGCCGCTTGCGCTACACACTCGTCGCTGTGCAGTATTTCATCTCTGTCACACTCATTATATGCTCACTCTTCATACACCGCCAACGAGAGTTTATGCTCGGTTACGATATGGGCTTTGATAAGGAGAATCTTCTTGTAGTCGACAAACTGCCGGCCGAGACTGTGTTCGAGTCCTTTGATATTGAGAACGGATTGTCACAGGTGAGGCGCGACGCTTTTGCCGAGAGCCTTACACAGAACCCGGCAATTGTTGATGTTGCTTTTGCCAACGGCTCGCTTGTGACACCTTCGAGAATGCAGTGGGGGCGTAATGTCGACGGCAAGGGGATATACTTCAATGTGTATCCTGTTTCGTGGGATTTTCTGCAGCTAATGAAGATTGACATTGTTGATGGAAGGGATTTCTGCAATAGTGACGAGGCAAGTGTCAATGGAGTTTTCATTTTCAACGAGGACGCTGCACACAAAGTGGGCATTAAGGTTGGTGACAAGATACCCGGGCACCGCTCCGATGCCGATGTGGTTGGTATATGCCGTGATTTCAACTATCGCCCTATGCAGTACAACATTGAACCATTTGCGTTCTACATATTCGGTAAATACCCTTGGAGGGTTTGCGAACATCTGTATGTGCGTACGGCAGCCGGTGCCGATATTCAGGCTGTAAAGCAGTATATTATGCAGACTATTGCCGAGTATGCACCAAGTGCCCCCGCTGACAGCTACGATGTGGCACTCTTTGATGCAGAGCTTGAACAGCAGTATCAAAAAGAGGAGAAACTCTCGTCACTCATCACCCTGTTTACAATGCTTTCTATACTTATATCTGTGATTGGCGTCTTCGGCCTGGTGCTCTTTGAAACCCAATATCGCCGCAAGGAGATTGGCATACGCCGTGTACACGGTTCATCGGTGGCTTCAATCCTCAGAATGTTCAATATAATGTATCTGCGCATCGTTGCAATATGCTCGCTTGTGGCAGTGCCTGTGAGCTATCTTGTGATTGACCGTTGGATGCAGCAGTTCGCCTACCGTGCAACGATGGCAGTCTGGGTCTGTCTGCTTGCAATTGCCATAGTGGTCGCCATAACGGTTGCAACAGTGACGGCACGCGCCTACAAGGCTGCAAATGACAATCCTGTGGATGCAATAAACAAATAAAACAATAAACAAAATATCAATCAATTAAAACAATACAATTATGCTTAAAGTAGAAAATTTGAAAAAGAGTTTTTTTACAGAGGAAGTGGAGACAATTGCTCTGGGTGGTGTATCATTCGAAGTTAAGGAGGGCGAATTCGTTGCTGTGATGGGTCCTTCGGGTTGCGGAAAATCAACGTTGCTCAACATTCTTGGTCTGCTCGATAACCCCACAAGTGGTAGCTACCACCTGCTTGGCAGCGAGGTGGGCAGTTTGCGCGAGAAGGAGCGTACACAGTTCCGTAAAGGTAATCTCGGTTTCGTCTTTCAATCGTTCAACCTCATTGATGAGATGACTGTCTTTGAGAATGTAGAACTGCCGCTTGTGTATATGGGCGTGAAGGCATCGGAGCGCAAGAAACGTGTGAATGAGATACTCGACCGTATGAACATCTCGCATCGTGCAGGCCATTTTCCACAGCAGCTGTCGGGTGGACAGCAGCAGCGCGTGGCAATAGCACGTGCGGTGGTCTCCAACCCGAAACTGGTGCTTGCAGATGAGCCTACGGGTAACCTTGACTCAAAGAACGGCCAGGAGGTTATGGCGTTATTGCAGGAACTCAACCGTGAGGGAACCACAATAATTATGGTTACGCACTCACAGCACGATGCACAGTTCGCATCGCGCACCATCTGTCTCTTCGATGGACAGATAGTGACCGACGTGGCTAACAAATTGTAATAAAATCATTGTACCGGGCAAATACAGCGTTACGCTCGTTGCTGTGGTGCTCATTTACGCTCAGTAAACTGCGCTCCTCGCAACTTCGCAAGCCTTGTCTTTGCCTCGCTACAATGATTTTAAGGGATGTCGGGCAAATACAGCGTTACGCTCGTTGCTGTGGTGCTCATTTACGCACAGTAAACTGCGCTCCTCGCAACTTCGCAAGCCTTGTCTTTGCCTCGCTACAACGATTTTAAGGAATGACAGGCAAATGCGCAGTGTGCTTGCTCTTTAGCACTCTTGCAGGCATTACTGCCTTTGCCTTGTCTTTGATACTTTAAAACAATCTAATTGGATTATATGCATTTATTCAACTACACATTCCGCTATCTGCTCAAAAATCGCGGCAATTCACTGGCAAGGTTGCTCTCTTTGTCATTGGGCTTGTCGGTGTCGCTTCTTGTATTTTCATACGTGGGGTTCAATATGTCGTTCAATGACTTTTTTCCCGATAAGGAGCGTGTATACCAAGTGTGGATAAAGTCGCCGCAGTTCGGCATTTCCGATAAGCAGGTAAGGCCGCTGGCTCCTAATCTTGTCGCTGATATGCCACAGATAGAGGCAGCAGTGCATTTTATTGAAGTGGAAAAAATTTTCGGCACCACCGACAATTTGATGACGGCAAAGGCTTTGGAAACAAACAGCTCATTTTTTGATGTCCTCGACTTTGGGGTAATAAGTGGCGATGCCCACCGCATTCTCAGTAGCGATGGTGCTGCTGCCGGTGAGGTGATGATTTCTGAGCGGCTTGCTAAAAAATATTTCGGTGATGAGGACCCATTGGGCAAAAAACTGGGGCTTATGGTTGTTGCCGGTGTGTTCGCGACACCGCCTGCAAACCAGTCAATAGGTGATTTCGATATTCTTGAATATCTTCCCTATGATAGTGACGATGAGGTATGGACCGGACAGGACAGTTACTCTACATTCATAAAACTGCGTCCCGGTGCCGACATTGCCGAGGTTGAGGCCGCCATACCTGCGTTTCTTGAGAAACATAGTATAGCCGAGCATTGCAAGGAGTGGCAGAAGACATTTTATTTTGCTCCTTTGACATCGACCATATATGTTGGCAGTGATGTGAAGCAGATGCAGGCACTCTATGCAACAATTGCTTTCATTGCCCTTGTCGTGGCTTGCCTCAATTACGTACTGCTCACAATTTCGGCTCTTGCAAAGCGCAGCCGCACCATTGCCACAATGAAGTGCAACGGAGCCTCGCGTGCCGGTGTGTTCGGTATGCTGCTGGTAGAGACCGTGCTGTTGCTTGCCGCATCGGTGGTTGTTGCTGCAGTTGTAATATGTTGTCTGCGTGGCGAGGTATTCGCACTGTTGGGATACAACGTAGCCGATCTTTTTGCATTGCAACGTATTTGGATACCGCTTCTTGTGTGCCTTGTTGGCTTTGCAGTGGCCGGCATAATACCGGCAGTGTTGTTCTCGCTTGTGAGCATAGACTATGCTTTCCGTCGTGGCGGTGACAACCGTGCCTGGTGGAAAAAGACACTGCTCTTTGTGCAGGTGGCTGCAACTGTTGCTGTGGTGATATTCCTGTTGGTCACCGCCAAACAGGCATCATACGTTGTTACTGCCGATTATGGCTATAAATTCGACAGACTTATGGCTGCACAGCTATCTACAAAAATCGGGGATGCCTGTTTCATTGCCGACAAGTTGCGTTCACTGCCATTTGTGGAGAATGCGGGGATGTCTGCGCAGTCTCCTCTCGAAGGCTATTCGGGAATGCCTTGTGTCGATGAACAAGGAAACCTGCTCTTCAGCTGCCGATGGGATATTATAGACCATAACTATATCCCTTCTATGCAAATGGAGATTGCCCAAGGTCGAAATTTCTTCGCCACAGATGTTGCCGACAAAGTTATTGTGAACGAGAAGTATGTTGAGATGCGCGGTTGGGAGGATTCGCCTATCGGAAAGATAATCTACGACGGCTCGGGGAAAAGTTTTGAAATTGTGGGTGTTGTTGCCGATTTCCGTATGATGAGCACCGGTGTTGTAGAGCCGATTGTGATGCACACAGTGCCTTATATAAGCGATATGGCTCCCGAGTACAATGCTGTGGTTCTGTATAATATTCTGCTTGACGATGTGAATGCCGAGAATGTAAAGGTGCTCGATGAGGCTGTGTCATCAGTCTCTGACGGGTATTTCAAACACAAACTGATATATTATCGCGATTGGGTTGAACACACTTTTGCCGATGTCAGGGCAATGCGAAACGGAATGGTGGTTGTGGCTGTAGTTGTACTGCTCATTGCTCTGATTGGTCTCATTGGCTACATACAGGGCGAGATGGTGCGCCGCAGTAAGGAGATTGCTGTACGCAGGGTGTGCGGTGCAAGGGTCGGTGAGGTTCTTGCTCTTCTTGGTGTGCGCCTGTTGTGGATGGTGTTGCCTGCGGCTGTGTGCGGCATAGCATTGGCGGTGTGGTGGAACAGGGAGTGGCTTTCAACGCTTGCACAGATGCGTTGCGACGTTCCACTGTGGATATACATCGTCGGTGTATTGCTTGTTCTGGCTGTGGTATATGCAGTGCAGTTGTTGCTCTCATTGCGTGCCGCAAATGCCAACCCTGTCGATACGATAAAAAAGAACAATTGATAAAACAAAACACGATGAAAATAGCATTGAATAATTTTTTGACAACATTGAAGCGCTACAAGGTTGCTTCGCTTTTGAATATTGCAGGTCTTGCATTGGCGTTTGCTGCTTTCTACATAATAATGTCTCAGGTGTACAGTTCAATGACATTCAACAAGGTCATCAAGGATAATGAGCGGGTGTATATGGTATCGCCATACTTCGAGGGCTTTGGCAGATGGTCGGAGAATGTTCCTAACCCTATCTGTTACGAGACGGCTGCCGAGCTGCCCCAGGTAGAGGCCATTGCATCAATGAACCCTTTTGGTGATGATGTGCCTGTGTGGATTAAAAGTGAAGGTGAGAACTATGAGAGAAATAAAATGACTGTTGTGCGTTGTACAAGCTCTATCCTTGATGTTTTCTCTTTCGATATCATTGCCGGAAATGTGGATGATTTCAAACAGAAGGATGCTGTGGTACTGTCGCAGAGTGCAGCCGATGCAATGGGCATTACCATTGGCTCGATAATCAAACTTGACGAAGGTAACGTTAAACCAGGTACACCGCTCACGGTGGTGGCTCTGTTCAAGGATTTCCCCGAGAATACAATCCTTGCCGGTCGCGAGGCTTTCCGCAACGACAACCGCGAGTTTGGTATGGATAATAGCAACTGGAACTATTCGGTTTTTGTTAAACTGCGCCCGGGTGCCGATCCTGCTGATTATGTGGCTCTATGGAGTAAGAAACACTACGAATTCAACCAGGCACGTTATGCCGAATATGTTGCAGCGACAGGTCGGGAAATAGACGAAAAGGAGAGGGAGAAAATGTTCAATATGCCGGTGAGGCTGATGCCGATGGATGAGTTCTATTTCAATACGGAGTATGAGGACTATTCCTGCGGCTCTTGGGGGGTGACAATGACAATGCTTGCCATTGCTCTTGTTATTGTTGTTGTGGCATTCATTAACTTCGTGAACTTCTTTATGGCGCTTGTGCCGGTGCGTATGCGTTCGGTAAACATCTGTAAAGTCTTTGGAGCGGGGCAGTGGACACTGCGTATGAACTTCTTCTTTGAGGCTGTGGGTCTTGTATTGATAGCCCTTGCCGTGGCTTTGTGCACAGTGTCGCTCATTGACGGCAGTGTGGTGAGTGAGTACACGACTTATTCACTATCAATCGGAGAGAATATCGTTGCAGTGGTGCTGGTGCTTCTCATTGCGTTGGTTATGGCTGTTGTTGCGGCTGTGTATCCCGCATTCTACATCACACGCTTCAACGCTTCAATGGCGGTGAAAAAGGGTTTTGCATCCTCAAAGGCCGGCCGTATGTTGCGTGCAGGGCTTGTTGCCGTGCAGTTCATCGTGTCGATGGTGCTTATGATTCTGGCATTGGTGTTCTCAATCCAGTATAAATATATGATACGTTACGACGTTGGCATTGACCGTGAGAACCTGCTCGTGGTGGAAACCGAAGACCTTGCCACAAAGCACGAACTGTTTGTGGAAAGACTCGCCGAGAATCCCAACATCGCTGCGGTCACATCAACTAACTGGGAGATATTTGCATCCGACGGGTATAATGGTAGAATCATAGATGGCAAGGAAATAAGGATGCAGGTTCATTATGTACGTCATAACGCTCCCGAGGTGTTGGGTATTCCTGTGATAATGGGCAATGGTTTTGTCAAGGGAACTCCGGGATATCTCATAACCGACTATACTTCGCAAGCAACAGGTCTTGGAATAGGTGACAAGTGGGATGGCGAGGAGATAGTAGGTGTGATACCGCACGTCAATCTTGTGGGTGCAAACAAGGCAAAAGTGAATACGATGCTCTATAGCCTGGGTGAATCCAATTACAGGAGGTATTTCTATGTACGCTTGAACAGGAATGTGGATGTTGAGGCTGTGTGTCGTGACATCTGTTCGATAGCAAAGGGGATTGAACCGAATGCATACGACCCGGAGATTGAGTTTGTGGATGATACAATTGCCAAGATTTATGGTGATACAAAGAAGCAGACAGTGCTGATTTCAATGTTTGCGCTCATTGCCGTTGTGATATCATTGATGGGTGTGTTCGGTATTGTCCTGTTCGAGACGCAGCACCGCCGCAGTGAGATTGCCGTGCGTAAGGTGTACGGTGCAACAGTGGGTGGTGTGGTTGCAATGTTCAACCGTCGCTATCTCTCAATCATCGGCATCTGCTTTATGATTGCAGCACCGGTAGCGTGGATTATTGCCGACAAGTGGCTGCAGCAGTTCGTTAACCGCATTGAACTTGAACTGTGGTTGCCATTTGCTGTGTTTGCTGTTGTTGCTGTTGTTTCTGTGTTGTTGGTGACGCTACGCTCGCTGAAGGCTGCGACGGAAAACCCTGCCGATGTGGTAAAATCGAACTGATTTGTGATTTTCTCATTCCGCGAACACACGGAATGAGAAAATTTATTATTAACTTCGCACTATAATGAACGATTATGGCAAAGAGAGGAGCATTACTTATCGTTGATGACAACAGGAACATTCTGTCGGCAGTGAAATTACTTGCCGACGGATTTTTTGCGAAGGTGGTGACACTTTCTTCGCCAACGACACTGCTCTCTACAATTGCTGTAGAGAAGCCGAATGTGTTGCTGTTGGATATGAATTTCCATGCAGGAATAAATACCGGTAACGAGGGTATTTACTGGCTCAATGAAGTGAATGGAAAGTTTCCCGAGGTTAAGGTTGTCCTTTTCACTGCATACGGTGATATAGACCTTGCTGTCAAGGCTATGAAACACGGTGCTTTTGACTTTGTGGTGAAACCGTGGAGTAATGACAAACTGATGGAGACTCTGCTCAATGCTCTTGAACAGTCAATGAGTAAAGGAAAGAAAATACAGGAGATGCCGGTGCGTAAAGAGGTTTCAATGTTCTGGGGTGGCAGTGCCGAAATGGAGTATATACGTGCTTTGGTTGAGCGTGTTGCCGTCACCGATGCCAATGTCCTAGTTACCGGTGAGAATGGTACCGGTAAGGAACTCCTGGCGCGTGAAATACATCGTCTGTCCAAGCGTTGCGGAAAGGAGATGGTGTCGCTTGATATGGGTGCCATACCCGAGACTCTTTTTGAGAGTGAACTCTTCGGTCACAAGAAAGGTGCGTTTACAGATGCTCACGCCGACCGTGCAGGAAAGATGGTTGCCGCAAACGGTTCTACACTTTTTATGGATGAGATTGGTAATCTTCCGCTCCATTTGCAGGCAAAAATGCTTGTAGCACTGCAGAACCGTATGGTTACACCGCTTGGCGGCAATTCACCACAAACTATAGACATACGTCTCATTGCTGCCACAAACCGCGACCTCTATTCTATGGTTGAGAATGGTGAGTTCAGACAAGACCTTCTCTATCGTATAAATACCGTGATTATAAATCTGCCACCGTTGCGCAGACGACAGGTGGATATTGTTCCGCTTGCAGAAATCTTCTTGAAACACTATTGCGAGAAGTATGGCAAGGAACCAATGGGTATTTCGCAAGAGACGGCAGAGAGGCTTATGGCGCATCCTTTTGAGGGTAATATACGCGAATTGCAGAATATAATGGAGAAGGCGGTAATAATGTGTGACGGTGCATTGATTGAGCCTCACCATCTGCAGTTGTATGTTTCGCCCGGTGCTGCCCGCATTGCCGGAGCTACACTTGAGGATATGGAACGCACGGCTATTGCGGAGGCTATATCTTCCTGTGGCGGTAATTTGTCTATGGTTGCGCAGAAGTTAGGAATAACCCGCCAGACGCTCTACAACAAAATCAAACGCTACGGTTTATGAAAAAAATCAAGTTGCCTCTATCGAAACCACTGTTCACTGTTGTCTTGTTGGCGATAGTTGCTGTGGCTGTGGGGTGGCTTGCAGCTCTTGGGCATTATCATCTGTGTGCGTTGTGTGCAATCCTTGTTTTGCTGCTTGCTGCAAAACTTGTTAATGTGTATAGCGGAATAGTAAAAAAACTCGATTTTATATTCACTGCAGTGCGTAATAGCGATTTCTCCTATCGCTTTGTCGAGAATCCAAAACGTGCTGGATACTCTGTGATAAACCATTCGTTGAACCGTATCAAAGAGGTGCTTGATGAGACAAAACTCAAAGCTGCCGAAAAAGAGAAGTTTTTCGAGACTATTATGGAGTGTGCCAATGTAGGTATTATGGTCGTTTTTGAGAATGGTACGGTGATGAAGCACAACAGCAAGGCTATTGCTTTGCTTGGAGTGCCTATGCTCAGCCATATTGAGAGGTTGCGTCCATTGTCTGTTCAGCTTGCCGATGCAATGTGCTCGATATTGCCAATGGAGAAGAGGAGCGTCTGTTTTGCGACCGAGACGGGTAATGTAAATCTGCTCTTGACCTGTTCGGCAATGGTGTATGACGGCCGTAATCTGCGAGTAATATCAATAGAGGATATCAACAAGGAACTTGATACACAGGAAGGGCTTGCTTGGGAAAAACTCACTCGCATTCTGACGCACGAGATAATGAACTCGCTTGCGCCTGTAACATCAATCAGCAACACTCTGCTTCACGCAAAAGAGAACCCCGATGTCCTGCATCAAGGATTGGAAACCATCCACGCAACAAGCGACCGCCTGATGCAGTTCGTAGACTCGTTCCGCGAAGTGACACGTATTCCGCCACCAAAGAAAAATCCATTCTATCTTGCAGACCTGCTGAATGACACGAAGGCGCTTGTGAATTGCAATAATGTGTCGTTGAGTATAGATATATTCCCGGTTGATACGATGATTTATGCCGACAGGGTGCAGCTGCAGCAAGTATTTGTGAACCTGTTGAAGAATGCGGCCGATGCTTGTGCATTACGTGAAGGGGTGCACTGGATTGAGGTTCGCTCGCACATTGCCCCCGATGAAAAGGTCTGCATTGAGGTAAGCAACAGTGGTGGGGCAATCCCTGCCGACGTAGCCGAAAATATCTTTACACCATTCTTTACAACCAAACGTGATGGCTCGGGTATCGGTCTTGCTGTGTCAAAGCAGATTGTTCGTCTGCACGGAGGTACATTGCGCCTTTCCCATAATAGTGAAGAAAAGGTGACTTTTCTCATTGTCCTGGAGTAGTCACCTGTCGTTTTTTTTATTGTGGGTTAAAGTATAAATGTTTTACACTTTAACTTTGTATGTTTTATCTTTTTTGTTCAATTCGCGAAGAAGTCTTGTGCTATGTTTGCTTATGTAAATGCTGCAACGTGCAAAGACAAAGAATGCTATAGCAAAGATTACTGTTGCTGTCCTGTTCTCAAAAAGTGATTCGGCTGTGACCAACATTGTGATTAACCCTGTAAATTGCAGTGCAAGTAGCTGTTTGGCATTCATAAGATCTGTTTTTTTTATTTGTTGAAATTCCAATATATAAGGTTGTTGTCATCGTTCTTTATTATCAGTGTGGCTTCATCTATCAGGCATCTCTTTCTCAATAGTCTTACTTTGCCTATTGCTGTGTTATTGCCTCTCTTGTACTCTTTTTCTTCTACGGGCTCTTGCGTGGTGGTTATTTTGATGCAATATCTGTTTGTAACAGCCTTGCTTGTGCGCTCTTTTAGAAAATCCTTTACAAAAGACTCGCCTGCATAGCTCTCGTGTATGATGTACTCTTCGATTAGACTGTTTCTTGGAGTTTTGATAGGAATTGTTCTGTAGCTGATAGAGTAGAACCATTCCATAATCTTTTCATAAAAATACTCGAACCGTTTACGGCATTTGACAATTACTCTACTTCTCATAGTAAACCTTTGATTTATTTGTTATTTTATAATATTTGTATTATGTTTGTCAGAGTATACTGTTTTTCTGCTTTTTATGTCTCTGTTTTGGGATATAATACAAATAGCCGATTGTGGCTGCAAATATAAGTTCTAAAGTTGAAAAACGAGTTGTTGAATTAGTAAAAAGTTGCTATTTGGATTTGTTCTAAACAGTGATTGTTTTATTTGTTTGATTTGTAAAGTTTTATATTTGTAATATGAAAGAAAATGGAATAAAACAGAGGGTGGCCGAGGTGTTGCGCTTCAAGAAAATTAATGTTAATAGAGCGAGTAAGATATTGTCTATTCCACAGCGTACGCTCAACAGACAAGTGAACGAGGATGGAAATATCAGTATGGATTTGCTTTATGCAATGCTTGATACGTTTACCGATATTTCTCCTTTGTGGCTTTTGTTGGGCGAGGGTGAAATGTTGAACTCGCAACCCGAGGTTACACACAAGGTGCCCTATTATAATGATTTGCCTGTGAGTGCAGGTTTCAAGGATGTTGTCGATGCAGGGCGTGAAGCTCCATCCTCATATATCTCTTTGCCGGGTAAAAGTGCCGATTTCTATTTCCCTGTATCGGGAACGTCAATGGAACCCGAGATAAATGATGGTGATATTGTGGGTGTGAAGAGGGTTGACAGGTCCGAGGGTATTGTGCACGGCGATGTATATATGCTTGTTACCAATGATAATCGTATGATAAAGCGTTGTTATCACGACAATAACGACCCCGGACTCATCTGGTGTGTATCGCCTAACTATCCATCGTTCCCAATTCACAAGAACGATGTGTGTGCCCTGTTCAAGGTTGTCAATAGGATTGAGACATTTTGATGTCAGGCAACTTTGCCTGTTCTAAACAAAATGGCATTGTGTGAGTGTTTTTATTTAAACAGGTTTTCTTATGTCGCAAAAAGTTGGGCGTATAGCTCAGGTGATAGGCGCTGTAATTGATGTCTGCTTTGAGGCTGATGATTGTGGCGGTAAAGATTTTCTCCCGGCAATATATGAGGCTCTGAAGGTTGAGCTTCCCGGTGGGCGTGAACTTATACTCGAGGTGCAGCAGCATATCGGTGATGAAACCGTGCGCACTGTTGCTATGGACAGGACTGCCGGTATATCTCGCGGTATGCGAGTGGTTGCATTGGGGCAACCGATAACAATGCCTGTGGGCGAACAGATAAAAGGGCGTATGATGAATGTGACAGGCGCGTCGATAGATGGCCTTGGCGCCCTTGATGGCAGTGGCGCTTATCCTATTCATCGTGATGCGCCAAAATTTGAAGAGCTCTCGACAGTGCAGGAGGTCCTGTACACCGGTATAAAAGTCATTGACTTACTTGAACCTTACTGCAAGGGTGGAAAAATTGGCCTCTTCGGTGGTGCAGGTGTTGGAAAGACGGTGCTCATTATGGAGCTTATAAACAACATTGCCAAAGGGTATAACGGCTACTCGGTATTTGCCGGAGTGGGTGAGAGGACACGTGAAGGCAATGACCTGTTGCGCGAAATGATTGACTCGAATGTCATACGATATGGCGATGAGTTCAGAAAGGATATGGATGCCGGCGGTTGGGATTTGTCGAAAGTCGATTTCTCCGAGGTGGCAAAATCACAGGCTACATTGGTCTATGGACAGATGAACGAACCTCCCGGTGCGCGTGCCGCCGTTGCTCTTTCAGGCCTTACTGTTGCCGAGTCGTTCCGAGATGCAGGTGCAGCCGAGGGCAAGCGCAATGACATACTCTTTTTCATAGACAATATTTTCCGTTTCACGCAGGCCGGTTCAGAGGTCTCTGCTTTGCTTGGTCGTATGCCCGGCTCTGTAGGCTATCAGCCGACTTTGGCCAGTGAGATGGGAGCAATGCAGGAACGTATTGCCTCCACAATCCACGGCTCAATAACATCGGTTCAGGCGGTGTATGTGCCTGCCGATGACCTCACCGACCCTGCTCCTGCAACGACATTCACTCACCTTGATGCAACGACGGTGCTCAGTCGCAAGATTGCCGAACTTGGAATATACCCGGCTGTCGACCCGCTCGATTCTACATCCCGTATATTGGATGCCAATATCGTTGGTAAGGAGCATTACGAAACGGCGCAAAGGGTCAAGCAAATCTTGCAGCGCAACAAGGAGTTGCAGGATATCATTTCAATCCTTGGTATGGAGGAACTCTCCGATGAGGACCGCCTGACGGTAAATCGTGCCCGTCGCGTTCAGCGTTTCCTTTCGCAACCATTCACGGTTGCCGAACAGTTCACAGGTGTAAAAGGTGCTATGGTGTCCATTGAGGAGACTATACGAGGTTTCAATATGATACTTGACGGTGAACTGGACCATCTGCCCGAGCAGGCTTTCCTGAACGTGGGTACCATTGACGAGGCCATTGAGAAAGGTCGCCTGATACTTGAACAATTGAAATGATGCTATGGACGAGGAGTTGATTGAACTTGAGATTGTGTCGCCCGAAAAAACTCTTTTCACCGGTTTGGTGGAGTGGGTGACGTTACCGGGAGCGAAAGCTCCTTTCACGGTGCTATACAATCACGCACCTATAGTATCAACCTTGTGCGCCGGGAAAATTAAATGGAAAAACAGCAAAGAGGGTGGTGAAATGTTGGTGAATGAGGGCTTTGTTGAAGTACGGAGCAATAAGGTTGTTGTTTGTGTTGAGGTTGAAGGTTAAAACAGCGGGTGGGTCTCTAAAAGAATTATACTATGGCATAAGTTGATATTGCGCTTCTGATGCACTGTAATACTGAACAAAAATGAATAAAAGAAAAATAATACTAATATTGATTGCTCTGTTGCTGTTTATGGCGGTTGCCGGCGAAGTTTTGCTTGGTGTGTTCTTTGAGGATTATACCGGCAAGGCGCATCTTGCAGTGCCGCTTTTATTTCTTGCACTCTATACTGTGCCTGTTGCGGTTATGGCATCGCCTGTGGATACAAAGCATTTTGTAAAACAATATTTTATTTTCAAATCGTTTAAACTGCTGCTTTCATTTGGAGCACTGCTTGCTATGTGTTTCATCTTTAAGGAGCAGACAACCGGAGTGTTGATAAACTTCCTGGTCTATTGCCTTATGATGTTGGTTGTTGAGAATATTTTTGTGCTTAATCTGAAGAACAAAATAAATATAAGCGCCTGATGAGGTTCTTGAGGTACATAATGTTGCTGTTGTTGCTGTTGCCTTGCAGTGGAGCAGCCTTCGCCTCTCCCCGCAATGCCGGGGAGGCTCAGACTGTGGATGTGAAGAAAATTATTTTCGACCACGTGAAGGACTCATACGAGTGGCACATCACAACTGTTGGCAACAAGCATATTACGCTGCCGTTGCCCATTATCCTCTACTCGTCGCGTACGGGTTGGGAACTCTTTTCGTCGTCGGTGTTTCACGAAACAGATGTCTATAATGGATTTTATATTTCACAGGGCGGTAGCTATGAAGGTAAGATTGTTGAACTTGATTCAGAGGGAAACGAGCAGAGGCCGGTGTTGGATATATCTCTCACAAAAACTGTGATTTCCATCTTTATAATTTCGTTTGTTTTGATACTTGTTGTTGTTGGAACTGCGCGCTGGTATAAAAAACGCAAGCCGACAGATGAGGCTCCACGTGGTTTTGTGGGGATAATGGAGATGGTAATAATTATGGTTGTTGAGAGTGTGATAAAGCCCAATGTGGGCAGTACATACAAGAGGTATGTACCATTCCTCCTCACAGTGTTCTTTATGATATTGCTCACAAATCTTATGGGCTTGTTGCCAATCTTTCCAGGTGGTGCAAATGTGACAGGTAACATTTCAGTAGCTTTGGCACTTGCATTGTGTACATTCCTGACTGTGAATATTTTTGGTAACAAGGAGTATTATAAAGAGATTTTTTGGCCCAATGTGCCCACTTGGTTAAAAGCGCCTCTACCGCTGATGCCCATCATTGAACTTGTCGGGGTGCTTGTGAAACCTTTTGCATTGACAATACGTCTCTTTGCCAATATCCTTGCAGGGCACACAGCTTTGCTTGCCTTTGTTTCAATCATATTTGTTACAATGGCTGTTAACAGGTATATTGGCAGTGCAATGACTGTTGTTTCGGTATTCTTCACCATTTTTATGAATGTGCTGGAACTGTTGGTGGCTTTTATTCAAGCCTTTGTGTTTACAATGCTATCATCGGTGTTCATAGGTCTTTCGCAACCCGAACATCACAAAAACGGGCATTGAAGGGATGTGATTGAACGAGATAATTACTAACTTTTAAATATTGAATATTATGTTTATGACAATTTTACTTGAAGCCATCAGTGGTGCTTCATTGGCAAATATGGGTGCCGCATTTGCTGCCGCAGCCGCTGTTTTTGCAGCTGCAATGGGAATCAGCCGCATCGGTTGTACCGCACTTGAGTCTATTGCACGTCAGCCCGAGGCTGCCGGCGATATCCGCTCGGGTATGATTTTGGCTGCAGCTCTCATTGAAGGTGTTGCAATGTTTGCCATAGTGGTGTGCTTCCTGGTGCTCTTTGTATAATGGTATAAATAGATTGAGTAATGTCACTGTTATTGCCCGATGCCGGTCTGCTGTTCTGGATGCTATTGGCGTTTGGAGTGGTATTTGTCGTATTATACAAGTACGGCTTTCCAATTATTACTTCAATGATTGATGCCCGCAAACAGTATATCGATGAAGCTCTGCAAGGGGCAAAAGAGGCTAACGCTAAGCTTGCACATATTGAAGAGGAGTGTAATGCACTCATTGATGATGCACGCAAAAAGCAGATGGAAATTCTGCGTGAGGCAACAGTCGCCCGTGAACAGATGATGAAAGAGGCACGTGAGAAAGCTGATGCCGAGACTGAGAAGATTATCGCAGCTGCAAAGAAAGAGATTGAGCAGCAACGCATTGATGCATTGAATGCAGTGCGCGAAGAGGCTGCAAAAGTGGCAGTCGCTGTTGCCGGAAAAATACTGCGCAGTGAACTCTCTTCGTCTCAAAAGCAAAAAGAGTACATTGAGCGTCTTGTAGATGAGGTAAACGATGAACTTGGCACAACTGACAACAAATGAATACAGGAGTAATCTCAATGCGTTATGCCAAGGCTCTTTTGGCCTATGCCAAGGAGCAAGGTGTGGAGGATGCAATATACAGCAATATGTTGCAGCTGATGCTGACTTTGCAGCGTGTCAAGGAATTGGGTTCTATGCTTGTTGCTCCATCCCTTTCAAAGAATGAGCGCGTGAAATTGTTATGTTCGGCAGTTGAAAGCTCTTCGGTGTACGAGGATTTCATACGCCTTGTTGTAAATGAAGAACGTGAGCCGTTGCTCATCTTCATTGCTCATTGCTACGTCTCGCTCTATCGTGTTGCAAAGAATATTGTGCCTGTGACGCTCACTACTGCGCAACAGGTTGACGAGGGGCTTTGTGAGAGGATTGCATCAGAGATTGTCGGGGCCGGTGCTGTTGTAGAGCTGCAGCACATTGTGGATGATGGAATAATCGGTGGCTTTATCTGCGAGACCGGGACTCACCGTCTCGATGCAAGCATCAGGGGGCAGTTGCGCGAAATAGAAAAGGAGTTTGTTAAACAAAACAGGAAATTAGTATAATGAATATTAAACCAAGTGAGGTGTCAAGCGTGTTGCTCGAACAATTGCAAGGCTTGAAGAACAAAATGAAATACGAGGAGGTTGGTACTGTTCTTCAAGTTAGTGACGGTGTTGTGCGCATATATGGTCTATACAATGCCGAGGCTGAGGAACTGCTTGAGTTTGACAATGGTGTGAAGGCCATTGTGATGAACCTCGAAGAGGATAACGTCGGTGCTGTTCTTTTGGGTCCTACTGACAAAATCAAAGAGGGGATGACTGTGAAACGCACCGGTCGCATAGCATCCATTGATGTTTGTGATGCTATGCTCGGTCGTGTGATAACCCCACTTGGTGAGCCTTTGGATGGCAAAGGTGACATAGAAGGAGACAAGTGTGAGATGCCGCTCGACCGCAAGGCGCCGGGCGTAATCTTTCGCCAACCTGTTACCGAGCCTTTACAGACAGGTTTGAAGTCCATAGACTCAATGATACCCATCGGTCGTGGCCAGCGCGAGCTCATCATCGGTGACCGCCAGACGGGCAAGACTGCTGTTGCCATAGATACCATACTCAACCAACGCGCTGCCTACGAGGCCGGCAAACCAGTCTATTGCATATACGTGGCCATTGGTCAAAAAGGCTCTACGGTCGCTTCAATAGTGAATACCCTGCGCAAATATGGCGCAATGGACTACACCACAGTTGTTGCCGCCACAGCTGCCGATACGGCTGCAATGCAGTACTATGCTCCAATGGCAGGTGCCGCAATAGGCGAGTATTTCCGCGATACCGGCCGTCACGCCCTTGTGGTTTATGACGACCTCTCCAAGCAGGCTGTGGCATACCGTGAGGTTTCGCTCATTCTGCGTCGCCCATCGGGGCGTGAGGCCTATCCGGGCGATGTTTTCTATCTTCACTCGCGTCTGCTTGAGCGTGCAGCGAAAATCATTAACCAACAAGAGGTGGCCGAGAATATGAACGACCTGCCGCCAAGCCTTGTGGGCAAGGTTAAAGGTGGTGGCTCGCTCACGGCACTTCCAATCATTGAGACACAGGCCGGCGATGTGTCGGCATATATCCCAACCAATGTAATCTCAATCACCGATGGACAGATATATCTGGAGAGCGACCTCTTCAACCGAGGTTTCCGCCCGGCTGTGAATGTGGGCATATCGGTGTCACGTGTGGGTGGCAATGCACAGATAAAGTCAATGAAGAGTGTTGCGGGAACGTTGAAGATTGACCAGGCTCAGTTCCGCGAGCTCGAGGCTTTCACAAAGTTCGGTACCGATGTAGATGCCGTAACAATGATGGTCATCGAGCGCGGTCGTCGCACAAATGCCCTGCTTGTGCAACCGCAATACTCGCCAATGCCGGTGGGAGAGCAGGTGGCACTGCTTTATTGTGGAACAAAGAACCTGTTACAGGAGATTGCCGTTGACAGAGTGCCCGAGTTTGAGAAACTTTTTCTTGACGTGCTGCGTTCAAGCTACAAGGAGAGCGTACTTGATGTTCTCTCGGCCGGACTTTTGAACGCCGATGTCGAGAAACTGATGACTGATGTCGCCGCCGACGTGGTAGCATCGATAAAGTGATTAACAAATTGTCCCTCTGTTAGGGGGACGAGCAACGGAGTTGCGGAGGGGTAGGCTAAAAAAACTAACACTATGAACCTGCGTGAAGTAAGAGACAGAATAGCATCGGTGAAGAGCACGCAGAAGATAACAGCTGCAATGAAGTTGGTGTCTTCTGCTAAACTGCGTCGCGCTCAGATGGCCATTGAGGGCTTCTCGCACTACAGCGACAAGCTCAACGGCTTGCTTGCCTCGTTTCTTACATCTTCTGCAGGGTTTACAACAGAACTTGCGGCCGAACGCGACTGCAAAAAAGCTGTTGTCATAGCTGTGGCTTCCGATACCGGTCTCTGCGGAACATTCAATGCAAATGTCATAAACAGGATGCGTGCCGTGCTCGAAGGCTACAAGACTTCAAATATTGATGTGGAGGTGTACGTCGTGGGCAAGAAGATGTATGATGCCGTCCGCAAATTGGGATATTCACCTCGTGAGGAACTTATGTCACAATCCTCTACACCGCAATACAATGATATAGCCGCTGTTGCGCGTGAGTTGATGGAACGTTTCCGCAGTGGCGGAATAGATAGAGTGGAGGTTATCCACTCGCATTTCAAGTCAGCTGCCAAACAGGAACCTTTGAATGAGATGCTGTTGCCTATTGAGCTTAAAATGGCTGAGATGGAAACACTCCCCACTACAGACTACATTGTTGAGCCGGGGCGCGAGGTACTGCTCAATGCGCTTGTGCCCAAGGTAGTCGAGCTAAGGTTGTTTACAGCCCTTCTTGATGCAGCTGCTGCCGAACACGCAGCGCGTGTGCTTGCAATGCAGGTGGCAACCGACAATGCAACCGATTTGATTTCGGAACTGACACTTGAATACAACAAAGGCCGTCAACAGGCTATTACAAACGAACTTCTCGACATAATGTCGGGCAAAGGTTCGCTATGAAAATCTTATGTACCCAACGAATGTTGGTTTATGTACTTCTGTCAAAATTTAGAAATCGACCCTAATGTTCTTTTGTACTTTTGTCTTGAATTAAACAGATAATTCTTTTCTGTCAAAATAGCAAACACAAGCCTTGAACAAGGTGCATTTTTGTAGAAAATTAAAACAGATACAAAAATGGCAAGTGTAAAAGTTATGTTCAGAGCATCTACTGTGGATGCCAAACAAGGAGTAATCTATTATCAGATAATCCATAACCGCATAGTACGCCAATTGGTAACGGACTACCGCATCTTTTCGGACGAATGGGATGGTAAATCCCTTGTATCTACTGTTTGCGACGGTAAGCGTCGCGATTACCTCAATACAGCTAAAGAACGCATAGAGTGGGACTTGAAACGGCTACATTCCATCATAAACCAACTGCAGTATAGGCGACGACAATACTCGGCCGAAGACGTCATCACCACATTCAAGCAGTCGGCAAATGAGTATTCACTCTTCAACTTTATGCAAGGTATCATAGTCAGGCTCCAACGGATGGGAAAACAACGCACATCCGAGACCTACCAAGCAACACTGTGCAGTTTTATGCAGTTCCGTGAAGGTCAAGATATAATGTTGGAGGATATTGATGCCGATTTAATGCTCATCTATGAGGCGTATTTGCGTAGTAAAGGACTCGCAAGAAACAGTACATCATTCTATATGCGAATACTACGTGCTGTATATAACCGTGCTGTTGAAAAGGGGATGACTGCGAATTGTAACCCATTCAAATCCGTTTACACTGGTGTCGACAAGACCATCAAACGCGCAATACCTATAAAGGCAATAAAGCAGATAAAGAACCTCGACCTCACAATGCGGCCGTCGTTGGAATTTGCCCGCGATATGTTCTTGTTCTCTTTTTACACTCGTGGTATGTCCTTTATCGATATTGCATACCTCAAGAAGAAAGATCTTGCGAATGGTGTACTTTCGTATCGCCGCCGCAAGACCGGGCAACAACTCTTAATCCGTTGGGAGAAATGTATGCAGGAGGTAGTGAAAAAATATGAGTCAACTGTTGAAACCCATTATTTGTTGCCAATAATAACGCAAGTAGGTAAAGACGAACGTGCACAATACAAGGCAATGCTGCGTCAGGTAAACTACAGCTTGAAGAAAATTGCAGCCCTTGTAGCTATTCCTGTTAAACTCACAATGTATGTAGCCCGCCACTCCTGGGCCAGCGCAGCCAAGAGCAAGAACATACCGATATCCGTAATAAGTGAGGGAATGGGCCACGATAGCGAAATGACAACACAAATCTACCTGGCGTCACTCGACACCGCAGTAGTAGACCGTGCCAATGCGCAGATATTGAAGGATTTGTAAAAAATGTCCTGTTGCTGATGATACAATCGCAACGCTGTTCCGTAACTTTGATGATGGTATCATCGATTTGTCAATGCTTGTGAATGGTTTGCGTTACAAGAAAATTTCGTCGCAATATTTCTTTCACTCGGCTGTTGCTATAAAATATCTTAAGAAATTATCAACAAGAGAATGCAATACCTTGTAGAGGGTATAACAAAGGATATAGTCTGTTTTCTGATGGAAGAAGAGGGATATGAGTTGACGGAGGCTCTTGGTGTTTTTTATAATTCCGAGACTTTTGCAAAACTGACTGATGAGGAGACTGGGCTCTACATTGAGAGTTCTTCCTTTGTATATGAGATTTTGAAATCTGAACTTAAATTCGGAAAAATCCAATAGTCGTAGATCCTATTATTTATTTTGAATAATAAATTGCGTGAGTAGCCAGCAATGACTACTCACGCAATTGGGTTAAATCCCCTGCAGTGTCTGCTGCAGCAGTGCGCCAATCTCTTCGTCGCCGTTCTCGCGTTCCTTGTTCAGTTTTACAAGAAAATCGGCCATGGTCTTCAGGGCCTGATTGATTGTGCCCGGGTCTTCGCAGTTGGCAGTGAGCTTTTCCAATCGTCCTATGAGGCGGTGAAAGAGGGAGAGTGTCTCGTTGTGCACATCGTCGAGGCTTACATTTTTGTTTTTCTTTGTCATTTGACTATAACTTTTTTACTCGCAAATATAATGCCTCGCAGGGGTGTGCTGGTTGCTGATTTGCCAATAATTGCAGGGTTGCATTATTGTGGTATTTCAGCAACCTTGTTTTTCGTATTCCATATTTCTTTTGCACCAAAAAACTTATGAATGGTGTATTTAAAATTTTAACAGGCTTGAATGGTGCATTAGGACTCTATTCGGGTGTGAAAGGGGTGCTCGACAAATATGCGGCATCAAAGAGTGCAGATGCGTTGCGTGATAAGGCTAAAGCCGAGGAAGAGGGTTGGTACAGGCGCAACTATTACGGGAATTTCATTGACAGCACTGCTGCAAGAGCTGCAATGAAAAGGGTTGAGAACAGTTTGCGCAGGAACAACGAGCAGAGGCGGGCGCATTCAATTGTTACCGGTGCTACGCCGGAATATTCTATTGCAGGCAACGAGCAAGGCTTGCGCTCTATGGAGAATGTTGTGACAAATCTGGCTGCACAGGATGATAATAGAAAGAGTCAGGTTGATGCAATACATCGTCAAAGGAAAAATGCTTTGTTGAACAGTGAACTCAATGAATTGGCAAATGACGAACGGATGGCTATCTCGGCTGCGACTAATGGCTATAATCTTTTCCAGAATGCATTGTTGGGAACGCAATGGGGTAGGGAGTAAAAACAGGCTTTATTATGGGTAATGTGTATTTGGAAGATGGCTTGCGAATGGCAAGGTGTCGCGTGAATGAACGCAAAAGAAAGGAACTGGAAGAGAAGAGACGGCAGGATTGTACCGATGCTATCGTAGAATTTGCTTCAGCTCTATTTTCTCAACTTAAAAGTATCGGTTGCGCGACTCGCTCATCTCGCTTGAAAAACAGTTCTGTTGTCTTTGGTGGGCTAAATGTCTCTCCAAGAGACTATGGTGGAGCAATAGCCGGAAAAGCCTTCAGGACACAATTCCATCGTAGAGAAAACAGTAATAAAGTTTAATAAATAAAATATAAAAGTATGTATTCAGTAAATTTAAACGAGGAGAATAAAAAGAGAAAGCGTGAAATTGGAGATTTTGCAGCTGGCAACGAGCACGACTCGTTGCTTGGTGCAAAAACTCCGTTTCAGCAGGGTATAGATGAGGGCAATCCTATGGAGCAGACCTCTTTCGGTGGTTATGGAAAGGATGCGGTCTTTGAGAATACTCTCTATGCATCTTCCTTTATGGATAAAGAGAACAGCAAACAGATACCGGACTATTTGCCTGGCGATGTAAGGGATGTTACTAAGTTCAGTGGGGCTGCCGACTCGCCGTTTACGTTCACACGTAACACAGCCAATGAGAAACCGAAGAGTTATATGTCATCAAAAAATCTTATGGAATCCGGTCGCAACAAGGGTGGTTTATGGGACTATACATATTCTCGTTTCTTCCCCGAACAAACACCCGAAAGGGCGGCTGCTCTATATTCTGTTTCATCCAAGGCTCTGGATGATGTAGCCACCGACTATTTCAAGGATGATTTGTCGTCGGTATATGACCGGAAACTCGATGCGGCACGTACTCGTGCCAACAAGGCATTTGCCGATTATTCGGGCGATCCGGTGGCTGCAATGCGTATAGCGCGTGAGGAGGCTGACCCGGTAAAGGCTGCCGATGAGACGTTGGCGCAGATGGATATGCAGAAACTTAGACAGATGGTAGAGCCGCTGGCTCGTCGCGGAGGGTTTGATGTGGATATGTATATAGAGGATTATGTGAAGCCTACGTTGCGAGAGAAAATGGTTGATGATTACACAGAAAAAGATAAGCCAAAGAACAGTGTCGAGTATTTGTTGAGGGCGAGCTACAAGAATTCTTTAATAGGAAAAATGAACGACATTGGTTTCGGTAACAAGCCTTTTGCAAAGATTGAGAATGAGAGTCTTGCCCGTTATGATGCCAATGGTTGGGAGAAATTTGCTGCAGGCGTGGGCTCTTTGTTGATTGATGCACCTGTCTTTGCTTCTATTGGTTCATTGGCCGGAAACCTGGTGGGCAAGGCTACTGCGTATGCAACAAACAAACTTGCCGGCAGGGTTTTTGCTTACAAGGCTGCCGAGGGAATGACAATGCAGCGTGCCACGGCTATTGCAGAGCGTGCAATTGCAAATAGCCTGAAAAATAGGATACTCCAGAGTGCATCAACTCAAGGAGTGGTGCTTGGAACATATGACATTGCCAACAGTATTGCCGATGATGTTCTCTACAACAATAGTATAGATATCGGCAAGGCTCTGGGCTCTTTTGCCAAAGGTGTTGCTACCGGTGCAACTGTCGGTACAGCTGCAACTTGGCTCAATAGGGCTGCACGTGGCTTGACCGGTGGCAGCAAAATGGCCGCTTCAGCTGGTGTGCTGAGTGCAGAATCGGCTATCTTTACACTCTCGACCGAACTGGACAAACTTGCCAATGATGTAGAGATTGAACCCATTGATATTCTCCACGATTTTGGAGAGGGCTTGGCAACACTCGGCATTATGAAGATGACAAATTGGAGACCGAAAGGGGCTTCGAACAAACTGAAGAGTGACGGTACGCTAAAGGATGAACTAAAGTTGTCCGAGTCGGAGAAGGCCGAAATGCGTGAGATGAACATTGAACCGGATGAGTTTATGAGCCAGGTGGAGAGTGCGTTGAAAATGCCCTCCTATGGAATTGGCTCAACACGAGAAGGTATCACTCAAAAATATCTTCAGATGATGCAGAGTAAGGAACTCACGGCTGCAACAAAGGCTAAACTTATGTATGTCGTCGAGAATAAACTCACTTCGACACCACCTGTGGCTTTTGATTACAATGTGGAGAAAACAGCCAAGGGTATATGGGCTTTTACAACTTATGACTTTGAAGGTAACAAGATTGAACGTCGGCTCTTTGACGACCCCGCAAAACTAAAGAGCTATATGCTTGTGGAGAAGAGCAAATTGCGTGACAACCGCATTGCGGCCTATGAACGTGAATTGTTGCAGGGTGTCGACTCGCAGAACCTTCTTAGACAGGCCGGACTCTATGCCAAGGAGAAGAGCGTCAGCGTTGATGATATTTCACAAGCCTTGTACAAGAAGGCACAGAATATCCCGCTCGCCGGTTGGGAGGAGATGATGGTGCGTGACATTGTGGAACGCACTGCCTATAACCAGAGCGGAATGGTGCAGTATTTGGCAGATATGCGTCGTGAGATTGAGAGAAAGCACCGGCTTGAGGATGGCAGTCTGCTGGTGGATATCAAGGAGCCTTTCTACACCCGCTCCAATGCTGCGAATTCAGCCCTTGACGAATATGAGGCTCTGGTGCGCAATGAAGTTGATGCTCTCAAAGGCGGAACGGATAGCCGGCGTGCGGTTGATTTCAGGCAATTGGGTGAGAGAAGTATATACAAAGGAATGACAAACGATGAGGTTAAAGCCAAGGAGGTCAAGGACTACTATATTGCACATCCCAAAGATGCCAATGCGCTGGGGAAAGGACCACAGGTGAAGCCTTTAAAGATTAATGACGATAAAGAATCTCCATACGTGTGGAGCTACAATGGGGTTAAGAACACTGTTGAAGATTTGGATTTCTTTGAACGTAAGGCGCGTGAGTTTGCCGATAAATTTGGCTATGAGGTTGAAGTCGTCAGAAACGAACGGGAAATACCTTTACCCAATGAAGCTGATGAGGTTGATGTAAATAACTACAACAGCAAGCTCCGTGCAATGGGATGGCTTGGCAATGATGGTAAAGTAACCATTAACTTGCCAAATATCTCCTCAGTTGAGGATGTGGAGAGGACTGTCGTGCACGAATGTGTGGCACACTCCGGCCTTTTGAAGCTTTTTGGAAATCACTTCCGTTCGTTTCTTGAGGAGGTGTATCTGAAATCATCGGGTGATGTGCGTATGGGTATTGAAAATACAAAAGGCAGGTATCCTTTAGTTGACAATTACACACTGATAGAGGAGTATCTTGCTCATCTTACCGAGAAGAGTGCCCTCTCATCGGGTGAACGCACAATACTCACAAGCTTCAAGGATTTTCTCAAGAACTCACTTGTCAGGCTAAATATCTATACAGGGCGCAACAGACGTCTCACTGAAAGCGACCTGATGAGTCTGCTGCGTCAGCACGCGAAATATATAGAGCAGCGTAAAGCTCCATCCGATTATCGTCGTTGGGTATTTGGCAGGTTCGATGCCGCCAAACAAAAAGAGAATACCTATAATGACCGCGAAGCCTATGAGCAGAGTGTTAGAGAAAAAATTGCAGCCGGTCACTATTTCACAAGAACTCCGGCAGGATTGTATAATGACAAACTGTTTCACAATTATGAGATGTTGCCTGATGAGCTGAAGAAAAAAGCACTCAGGCGTTGGAATGTTACCGAAGAACGGGTTATGGAACTGAAATCGAAAGACAAGTTTCGTCAGGTTGACAATAGTGAGAACGATGGCAATAAAATAAATGGCTTTGATTATGACGGTATTGACTATTCGCGCGCGGCAGAGATTGAAAAGAGGGGCGAGGGCACTCTTGGTGAGCTTTTGCACAATCCTTCATTCTATGCCGCATATCCCGAGCTGGCAGATTTACCGGTGAAGGTTGTTGAAGGATCCCACATACCATTGAGCTACGATAACATTGGAAAACAGTTGTTGCTCGATAGGAATTTCTTTGCAAACCCTGATAAATCACACTACCTGTCGGCTGCAGTGCAGGATGTAGTGCGTGACTATGAAGGTTTCAACAAGGCTGTGTCAAAGAATTTGTTTGGACTTGATTCAAGGCTCGGTCGCAAATATGGCGAAGCAAAAAAAGTTATTGAGTCAATGGAAAATGCAAGGCGTGCCGACCCTGATTTTGACAAGAACCGTGAGATAGACAAAGTGTTTGAGCAGGAGTATGGTTTTTTGCCGAGTGAGTTTGCAAAACGTTTTCCATCGCTTGACGACTATACTATTTATAAGCTCACCGGGACATCTGTGCCGTTTAACGATGATGCCGAAGTGCGCAAGGCTGTGAGGGGCTCGGGCGATGATGTTCCCCGGCCAAAGGGTTGGGCGGCAATGATGAAGCTTGATGATTTGAAGAAATATTTCACAGGGCCGCTGGATATCATATATTATAAAATGCAGCAGATACATAACGACTCTCCTCTGCAGTTCGACGAGATAAATAGACGTGTACGCAATGCCACTCTCTCACCCAATGAGCGTGGGCGCTTTGAACGTGAGATGGAGGAGTATGCCAAGGATGCGCTGATGAGGATGAAATACCCTGAAAAGCAGAGGAACGATTATGGCTATGGTGAGTACAAGATGAAAGAGGATGAGAAGAAACGCCGTCGTCGTGATGAATTGGAATTCCAAAAGTGGCGTGACAGGTTTAGCCATCTCGAGGATGAACTTGATGTGTTGAACTAAAAAAGATTTTGTGATGAATAAATTTCTTGACAAACGTGTAAAAGCTATACCACACCGTGTACACGAGCCCGAAAAGGAACCTGGCGCAGCCTATGATTTCCTTTGCGAATGTGCTGCCTGTTGGAATGCTCTTGATGAGGCTCGCCGCAAACTGCGGCGAAGCCTTATGTACAGCTATGGTGACCAGTGGGGCGACCTTGTCACCGACCCTGATACGCTTGCTCAAATGACAGAAGGTGACCTCATAAAAAAGAACGGGAAAGTACCGTTGAAGAACAATATGATAGCACCGATATTGAGCAACATCGAGGGGCAGCTGCGGCAGAATCTTATGCGTCCTGTGTGTGTAGCCCGTGACCAGAACGAGGGGCGTGTGGGAGAGATGATGTCTGTAGCTATCGAGTATGTTCACGATATAAATGAGATGGAGGAGATTGATGCCGATTCTATGCGTATGCTTTTGAATGGAGGTATGGTTGCTCAAAGGATAGAGTATGGGGTGAACCATTCAAAAGATAAACGTGATGTGTGGGTCTATTCGGTAAACCCATCACGGCTGTTCTTCAATACCAATCTCGAGGATGTGCGTATGTGGGATTTGAGCTGCATCGGTGAACTGTTTGATTTGCCACTTGATGATGTTTTAGCCCATTTTGGCACCACGTCTCAGCAAAAGGAACGTATCCGTAATATCTACTCTGCTGTTGACGGGCAATGTACAAATGCTCGTGCAATGCAAGGCGATGAGGCTCGCTCACTCTCTTTTTATGCGGCATCGCACAGTAATCTCTGCCGTGTAATCCTGGGGTGGAAACTTGAAACGAGTGACGCTTATCTGTGGAACGATACTGCGCGCGGAACGTGGGGGTATCTGCCATACAACGAAACGAGTCGCAAAAAACTTGATGACGAAAATGCACGACGTAGAAAAGAAGCGGAAAGCGGAAGTTTGAAAGCTGAAAACAGAAGTGTGAAAGCTGAAAGCGGAAGTGTGAAAACTGAAAGCGGGAATTTTGTATCCGATGATGACCTTTTGCTTGTTGAGTATGAATTTGCAACCGAACGTTTCTGGTATTATCGCTATATGTCACCCTATGGAGATGTGCTGCAAGAGGGGCGCAGCCCTTATTGGCACGGTGAACATAATTATGTGCTGCACCTTTACCCGCTAGTTCAAGGGCGGCTAGGTAACTTTGTTGAGCAGTTCATTGATCAACAACGTGCAATAAACCGCACTGCAACGTTGATTGACTTTATTCGTGGCACATCTTCAAAGGGAGTGCTTGTTGTTGACGACGATGCTTTTGAGAGTATGACGCGTGAAGAGGTCATTGACGAGTATGTGCGCTACAATGGCGTACTTTTTGTGAAACTTAAACCGGGGCAGAGTATTGATGGGGTTGTGCGCCAGTATAACAGTGGTGCCGCCGTTGCAGGTGATTTTGAATTGCTGAACTTGCAGTTGAGGCTCATTAATGAAATCTCGGGTGTAAATTCTGCTATGCAGGGTCAGACTCCGCGGTCGGGAACTCCGGCTTCGCTCTATGCCCAACAGGTACAGAACTCTTCTCTTAATCTCAAGGGGCTGTTTGATGGTTTCAGAACTTTTCGCCGACGTCGTGATACAAAGGTGATGAAAACACTTCAACAGTATTATAACGAGAACCGTTACATTGCCCTTGCCGGCTCTCAATACAGTGAAGAGGCAAAATGGTATGACCCGCAGAAAGTGCAAGATTGTGAGCTTGATATAACAATAGCCGACGGGTATAATACACCGGCCTATCAGATGCTTGCCAATGATTTTCTTATGGAACTATTTCGTGCAAACGCTTTGGATGTCAAAACAATGCTCGAGAACTCTTCCTATCCGTTTGCTACAAAAATTCTCGAAGCTATAAAGCGTAATGAAGAGGCTGCCGCTCAAGGAAGGGGGCTTGAGGGTATTCCACCTGAGCTTATGGAGCAATTGCAAAGCAATGCAAAGGCGGGTGTCGATAAGGATGCAGTATCATTGTCACCTGCTGTTGCCACAGACAAAAGTAGAGTAGTTACGGCAGATGAGGAGTCGGCAGATATCGGTATGGTGTAAAAGAGAATAAATGTTCTTTTTGATAGTTGTATTTATCCTGAAAAAACCGTACTTTTGCGTAAAGATTGCCGGCGTAGGCAAAAGAATTGATTCAGTGAATAAACAGTAAATATAAAACAATAGTTATGAAAAAGATTTTTACACTATCTACAATGTTGCTGATGTCCGTTACTCTGTTTACAACATCTTGCAGTACCGAGAAATCGGTGACAAAAGCCTTTGAAAAGACCGGTTATGAAATGGCCGAACTTCAACCGGCACAGCAGGTTGCCGTCTCGCCGTTGATGGCCTCTTTTCCAATGTATGGTCAGGTGGCCAAAGGTTGTCTTGTTTCGGGGAACTCTGTTATCTTTGTCTTTGAGCAGGATGATGCAGCTTGGGAACTCTATACACAATCACTTCGCAAGGATGGTTTTTCAAGTGTGGCAAACGGTTATGTAAAGGCTGATAAATCTTTAGGCATCACATACAATGTGAGCACAAAGACGGCAACCATTTACAAAAGAAATTATCGTTTGGTGACATTTGCGTGTGCCGAGTTTTAAAATTGTGTAATTATTTGCAAAAGAGGTGTCGTTTCAGTTGAAACAGCACCTCTTTTTTTGTATCTTCGCAGTCAGAAAATAATCTCTATGGATGCAAAAGAACGTATACTGGAACTGAGAGAGCAACTTCACAGGCATAACCATAATTACTATGTCCTTAATTCGCCGACGATAAGCGATATTGACTTTGATATGATGATGCGTGAGTTGCAGGATTTGGAGGCTGCCAACCCCGATATGTATGACCCTAATTCACCAACTTTGCGTGTCGGGTCGGATATTACAAAGGAATTTCGTCAGGTGCAGCACAAGTATCCAATGTTGTCACTTGGCAACACTTATTCAAAAGAAGAGGTCTCTGAATTCTTCGACAGGGTGCAGCGCGCACTCAACGAGGATTTTGAAATCTGTTGCGAACTCAAGTTTGACGGTACATCCATTTCGTTGACGTATGTGAATGGCAGGTTGGAACGTGCCGTCACACGCGGTGATGGTGAAAAAGGTGATGATGTTACAGCCAATGTCAAGACAATTCGCTCTGTTCCTTTGGTGCTGTCGGGCAGTGATTATCCTGCGGAATTTGAAATCCGCGGCGAGGTGCTTATGCCTTGGGTGGTGTTTGAACGTTTGAATGAGGAGCGTGCTGCTGCAGGTGAGCAACTTTTTGCCAATCCCCGCAATGCTGCATCCGGGACACTTAAATTACAGGATTCTTCTGTTGTTGCGAAACGTTCGCTCGATGCCTATCTTTATTTTCTGCTCGGTGAGAGCTTGCCTGCCGACGGGCATTATGAGAACCTTGAAAAAGCAAAGCAGTGGGGCTTCAGGATTTCCGAAACAACTTGTAAGTGCCGCACGATTGACGAGGTTTTCGCCTTTATCGACAAAATGGATGCCGAACGAAAGAATTTACCTTTTGCAACAGATGGCATTGTGTTGAAGGTGAACTCGCTTCGTCAACAAAAAAATCTTGGCTACACGGCAAAGTCTCCACGTTGGGCAATAGCTTATAAATTCCAGGCCGAGAGTGCCTTGACACGTCTGAACGAGGTTACCTATCAGGTGGGACGTACCGGTGTTGTGACACCGGTTGCCAATCTCGACCCCGTGCAGTTGTCGGGTACGGTAGTGCGGCGTGCATCATTGCATAATGCCGATATCATTGAGAAATTCGACCTTCACATAGGCGATATGGTATATGTGGAAAAGGGTGGTGAGATTATCCCGAAGATTACCGGCGTTGACACGGCTGCACGGTTTATGCTTGGTGAAAAGGTTCTCTTTGTCAAGACTTGTCCCGAGTGCGGTACTCCACTTGTGCGTTACGAAGGCGAGGCGGCACACTATTGTCCCAACGATACATCTTGTCCGCCGCAGATAAAAGGCAAGATAGAACATTTTGTATCGCGTGAGGCTATGAACATTGATTCGATTGGCCCGGAGACGGTTGAGCAATTGTATAATTATGGCCTGATAAGGAATATTGCAGATATCTATACCTTGAATTCCGAGGATTTGATGTTTCTGCCGCGAATGGGTGAGAAGTCTGCTTTGAATATAGTGAATGCAGTGAATGCCTCGCTCCAGGTTCCGTTTGAGAGGGTGTTGTTTGCCCTCGGAATACGTTTTGTGGGTGCAACTGTGGCAAAGCGACTTGCACGTGCGTTCGGCAACATAGATGCGCTTATGGCTGCATCCTTTGATGAGTTGAAGGCTGTTGATGAGATTGGCGAGCGAATAGCCGGTGCTGTAAGAGCTTTTTTTGCTAAAGAGGATAATCTGCTGCTTGTAGAGAACTTGAGGAAAGCCGGCCTTAAATTTATGGTTGAAGAAGAGACCGGTGTTGAGAAAAGCGATATTCTAAAAGGTATGAGTATTGTAATAAGCGGTGTTTTCTCTCACCATTCACGCGATGAGTACAAAGAGATGATAGAGCGCAATGGCGGAAAGAATGTGGGTAGTGTCAGCAAGTCTACATCATTCATACTGGCCGGTGAGAATATGGGGCCGTCCAAGTTGGAGAAAGCACAGAAGGCCGGGGTGCGGCTTGTTTCAGAGGATGAATTTCTGCGGATGATTGAGGGTGTCAAGTCTTAAATGATTTAAAATACCGAATTTGTTATAATATATTAGAAAGATAGCGAAAAAAAATGTAATTTTGCAGTCCGAAATAAATTTAATATTTTATGATGCGAAAAACATTAAAAGGTATGGGCGTTGCTATTGTGACTCCCTTTACAAAAGAGGGCGAGGTCGATTATGCAGCCCTTGAGCAGCTTGTGCAGATGCACTTGGACTGTGGAACGGATTTCTTGTGCGTGCTTGGCACAACAGGTGAGACTCCAACGTTGACAGCCAATGAAAAACGTGAAATCCGAAAGCGCATCATAAAGCAGGTCGATGGCCGTATGCCTATTATGTTGGGAATAGGTGGCAACTGCACACGCAATGTGGTTGAGGAGATAAAGACCGAGGACCTTACAGGTGTTGATGCTATCCTCTCAATTGCCCCATATTACAACAAACCTGTCCAGGAGGGAATATATCGCCACTATAAGGCTATTGCCGAGGCAACCGCCCTTCCTATCTATATGTACAATGTTCCCGGCCGCACAGGAGTGAATATACTCCCGACAACTGTCGCACGCCTTGCAAATGAATGTCCGAATATCGTTGGTTATAAGGCGGCATCGGGTAATCTGGCTCAACTTAAGGAACTTATTGCATTGAAACCTCCTCACTTTGATGTGTTCTCGGGCGATGATGCTCTCACCGTGGATATTATGGAAGCCGGCGGCGTGGGCGTGATTTCTGTGTTCGGAAATGCCTATCCCAAAGAGATGATAGCGCTTGTACGTGCTATGCAGGAGGGGCGTGTAAGCGATGCGCGCAACCAGCACGATAGATTGAATGAACTCTTCCAGCTCATCTTTGTCGATGGTAACCCCTCAGGTATAAAAGCTTTGCTCAATATACACGGCAAGGTTGAGAATGTTCTCCGTTTACCTCTTGTGCCTGCCTGTGACGACACATACAGCGAATTGGAACAGGCAATGACAATGCTCTGATTAATATTCGAGTGTGGTATGGAGCATTTGAGAGAGCTGCTTGAAGAGAAGCTTGCAACATATAACAGCAAGGAGTTCATAAAAAACGATCCGGTATCTTTTCCTCACTCGTTCTCACGCAGAGAGGATGTTGAGATTGCAGCTCTTTTGGCTTCGATAATTGCTTGGGGAAATAGAAAGATGATACTCTCCTCGGGGCGTAAAATGTTCTATGATATTATGCATTCTGCACCATACGAATACGTTATGGGTGGCGAGTGGCAACAACTTGAGGATACATTGAACATACACCGCACCTTCTTTGCACGCGACTTCAAATATATATGTCGTGGTTTAAGAAATATATATGCCAAGTATGGGACTATGGAAACTCTGTTCTTGGATAGTTCTGTTTGGGATGGTATTGCAAGATTGCGTGATGAGATGGCGGCAGCGAACGGTGGAGAAACGACAAGGCACATAAGTAACCCGGTGGCACAGAAAGGCAAGCCCGCATCGGCCTGTAAACGAATGAATATGATGCTCCGCTGGTTGTGCCGCAAGGATGGAGTGGTGGATTTGGGTATTTGGAATGGAGTATCTCCATCAGAGCTTATGATACCGCTCGATGTTCACGTTGCGCGCACAGCGAGGCTCTTGGGCTTGGTCACCCGCAAACAGAACGACCGTAAGACTGTTGAGGATTTGACGGCACAACTGCGCAAACTCTCGCCCGATGACCCTGTGAAATATGATTTTGCACTTTTTGGTGTTGGCGAGGCCGGTGATAGCTTTTTTACTAAATAACAAACAATACAAAATAAAAATGGCAAAGATTACAAAAGAAGATGCATTGAACTACCACGCCGGTAAACGTCCCGGAAAGATTGAGGTTGTTCCCACAAAACCATATTTTACGCAGACAGACCTTTCGTTGGCTTATTCTCCCGGCGTTGCGGAGCCCTGTCTCGAGATAAAAGAAAATCCAAATGATGCCTATAAATACACTGATAAGGGAAATCTGGTTGCTGTAATCTCAAACGGAACAGCAGTTCTTGGTCTTGGCAATATCGGTCCTCTTGCCGGCAAACCGGTTATGGAGGGTAAGGGCTTGTTGTTCAAAATATATGCAGGCATTGATGTCTTTGACATTGAGGTCGATGAACAGGACCCCGAGAAATTCATTCAGGCTGTAAAAGCCATAGCACCCACATTCGGCGGTATCAATCTCGAGGATATAAAAGCCCCCGAATGTTTTGAGATTGAGCGTCGACTTAAAGAGGAACTCGATATCCCTGTAATGCACGACGACCAGCACGGAACTGCCATCATCTCAGCAGCCGGTTTGCTTAACGCTCTTGAGGTGAATGGTAAGAAAATTGACGAAGTGAAGGTTGTTGTAAATGGTGCAGGTGCAGCAGCAATATCTTGTACTAAACTCTATGTGGCACTTGGTGTAAAGCGCGAGAATATTGTGATGCTTGACAGCCGCGGTGTCATCAGCACTTCTCGTACAAACCTTACACCCGAGAAGGTTGAGTTTGCAACAACGCGTACCGATATTACTACACTTGCCGAGGCTATTGTTGGTGCTGATGTGTTCCTTGGTCTTTCAAAGGGTAATGTCCTCTCTCAGGATATGGTGCGTTCAATGGCGAAAGACCCCATTGTCTTTGCTTTGGCTAATCCCGAACCCGAGATTACATACGAAGCAGCAATGGAGTGTCGTCCCGATGTGCTTATGAGTACAGGTCGCAGCGACTATCCCAACCAGATTAACAATGTAATAGGTTTTCCTTATATCTTCCGCGGTGCGCTCGATGTGGCAGCAACTGCAATCAATGAGGATATGAAACTTGCTGCGGTTCACGCGATAGCAGGACTTGCAAAGCAACCTGTTCCTGAGATTGTAAATAAGGTGTATAAAGTTGGCAAACTCTCTTTTGGCCGTGACTACTTTATTCCAAAACCTGTCGACCCACGACTTTTGGTTGAGGTGTCAACAGCTGTAGCTAAAGCTGCAATTGCAAGCGGTGTCGCACGTAAGGAAATAACAGATTGGGAAAAGTACAAGGAGCATCTGCTTGAGTTTATGGGACGTGAGTCAAAACTAACCCAGCAACTCTATGATATGGCACGAACTGAACCTCAGCGTGTGGTCTTTGCCGAGGGTGCTCATCCTTCAATGATGAAGGCTGCTGTCAAGGCAAAGGAGGAGGGTATTTGTCATCCTGTCCTTCTTGGTAACGACGAGATTATTACCAAAGTGGCAGCAGAACTTGGGCTCAATCTCGATGGTATAGATGTCGTTAATTTGCGTCATCCTGATGAGAGTGAACGTCGTGAGCGTTATGCCGAGATACTTGCCACCAAGCGTCAGCGCGAAGGTTATACCATTGAAGAGGCCAACGATAAGATGTTTGAGCGCAATTACTTTGGTATGATGATGGTAGAGACCGGTGATGCCGATGCATTCGTGACAGGTCTCTATACAAAGTTCTCAAATACCATCAAGGTTGCAAAGGAGGTTATCGGTATGCAAGAGGGTTACAGCACATTTGCCACAATGCACATCATCAACTCAAAGAAAGGTACATTCTTCGTTGCCGATACCTTGATTAACCGCGCACCCGATTTGGAGACTATCATTGACATTGCCCGCTTGACCGAGAAATCGGTACGTTTCTTTAACCACGAACCTGTCATCGCAATGGCATCATACTCAAACTTTGGTACAGACCAGGGTGGCAGTGCCGAGCGTGTCCGCAAGGCTGTTGCCCATATTCACGAGAATTATCCCGATTGGTTGCTCGATGGTGAGATGCAGGTGAACATTGCAATGAACAGCGAGTTGCGCGACAAGAAGTATCCATTCAACAAGCTCAAGGGCAGGGAAGTGAATGCACTTGTGTTCCCCAACTTGAACTCGGCTTCATCGTCATACAAGATGATGCAGGCACTCGGCTCGGACACTGAGATTATCGGACCAATCCAGATGGGATTGAACAAGCCAATCCACTTTATCGATTTTGAAAGCTCTGTGCAGGAGATTCTCAACATCACAGCCGTTGCTGCAATCGATGCAATGGTGAATAAGAGAAAGTGATTCCTTTTTATTTACTAAATACGCGAGGCCGGTTTATCCGGCCTCGCGTATTTTTTTACATTTATCACCTATTGCCTGACACTGCCATTTCAGTTCTTTTTGATACTTTGGCGAGGGCGAACGAAAGAGAGACTGTAGATTGATTATAGATTGAAACTTGCCAAAGAAAAGTAGTAGCATCTTCCCAAATTGAGTGATAAGTTATATCGTGCCAAAGCTGCTGAAAAGAATGTTGCGCTTTGACTTTGAAAAGTAGGAAAAATCACCATACCCGATTCGGTGACGAGGATTGGAGATAAAGCATTCGCAGATTGCACCTCGCTAAAGAGTATCACTATTCCCGAGTCGGTAACAAAGATTGGGAACTCGGCTTTCAAAGGCTGCAAATCGCTAAAAAGCATCATAATTCCCGATTCGGTAACGGAGATTGATTCATTGGCATTCTTAGGTTGCAGCTCGCTCAAATGCGTAACATTTCTCTCTCACACAAAGCTTGGCGCCGAAGTATTCAGCTACTCATCCCGAATAACAATAAATGTGCCCAGTGATTGTGTGGATTACTACAAAGAGGTACTCCTTGAGGAGTTCCACGACAGAATTGTAGAGCTCTAGCCCCCAAAGAAGACAAAAGCAAAGAATAAACAATATTGTTGCAATTCATATTATTGATAACAAGTTGACTTTATTAGAAACATCAAAGGCGCTCGTCGAGCGCCTTT
>JAFYWV010000119.1 GCA_017546505.1 Bacteroidaceae bacterium | reverse complement strand
GTAACCGGGTGCGCCTTTTTTCACCTTTTCACACTCCCCTCCATATACTGCGGCAAGGGGGAATGTCTATGAACGAGCTGAATAAGCTGGCTCAACACCATCGCAAGCAGGCCCTTTTATACGAAAGGCTGGCAAACGGTCTGCCCACGCCCAGAAGCCGCGCCGTTTTGTTGGGCTTTGCAAGAGAAGACCTCCAAAGTGCTGCCCTTCTGCTGGAGGCGGACTACCTGCAAAACGGATATGCACGTCTGCAGGAGGAGCAAGCCTTTGAGCTTCCTGCCCTCCCCTGCGAAGAGCTTTTCAAGCAATGCATCCTGGAAGAGGCCGCACTGGCCCGCCGCTATCTTCTTTTGGCCGATGGATGCACAGATGCCTATCTGCGTTCGCTTTTTCTCCGTCTGTCCCAAAAGGCCCGTCAACGGGTCACCCGCTTGCCCATTTTGCTTTTTGACCTGCCCTCACAAGAAAACGCTCCGTAAAAAAACGCTTCGGAAATAAAGCGTGATGCTCTTATCGGAGAAATCATCTATCGTCCTTACGGATAACAGAATTTGAATCGCAGAAAACAAATAATAATCCCCGACAGATTTTCAAAAGACCTGTCGGGGTTCGTTTATTCTGTTTGCTAAATTGGAATTTATCGTTCTACAAATTCAATTTAGATTTTACTTGTAAGTAAACAGTCACTAAAACAAGAGCGATACCACTACCGACTATGATCCATTGCAATGGCATCACATCCGCAAGCGGTCCGAAGATCGCCATTCCAACGGGAAGAAATCCCGAATACATTGCTCCCATAAGTCCGAATACACGTCCTTGCATAGAGCTATCTGCCTTTTCCTGAATGATGGTAGTCGTGGCGGTCTGTATCATAGTAAGAGCAATGCTATATACAAACATCAGCACAAGGTAAAGAATGAAGTATGGCGATATACCCATACCAATCGTCATAAGGCTGAGTACAAAGAGCCCAAGTGCAAAGGTTTTGATTCTGCTCTTAAAGCCGCCCCAAACGCCCATTAACACGCCGCCTAAAGCCATTCCTGCAAAGCCGACAAGCTCAACAGCGGTCAAGTACCAATAAACATCTCCATACACTCGGCTAACCAGCAATGCCGCCATAAATCCCGCAGGCACACATAACAGTATGTACAGTCCGTAGACGATCAGTATTTTCCCGATAAGCTTATCTGAAAACGAATAACGAATCCCTGCTTTTATCTCGGAAAAAACCGACACATTTTCATTTGACGCCTCTTGTTTGGGTAACAGCACGCAGGATAATAAGCCAATACCTACGAGTGCTGTCAGTATATCAATAAAAAGCGTAGCACGGAACGTGCCTATCGATAACACCGCACCTGCCACGGCAGGTGCCGCAAATTGAACGACCGATTGCACGGTTGCGTTAAGACCGTTATATTTCATCAGGTATTCTTCGGGTACAAGTTGAGGTATCACCGCATTCACGGCAGGCGTCTGAATACCTGCTCCAACGGAACGGATGATCGACACTGCAAGCAATGCACTCAGCAATATGGAATCCAAAGAAATCATAGGCATAACCAAAAACATAACAAGGGTAGCGACCGTGATGACTCCGTCTGCAAGAATGATCAGTTTTTTGCGACTGTATCTGTCTGCCCACACACCCGCGAAAAAGGAAATTAAGAATTGCGGCAGATACGAGCATATCGTAAATGCGGCTACCCAACCGCCGCTTGAGGTTTTTAAGGTTACGTACCAAATGATCGACATTTGTACGATCATCGAGCCGAACAAGGTAATACATTGACTGATAAGGAAAAGTATCGTTTTTCTTTTCCAATGATTTTGTGCTTGATCCATTATATTTGCCCTCCTTTTGTTGTTGCTATGGTATTATAACAAAAAACAAAAGGTTGGTGTTATAATGGAGGGTTAAGAAAATCGTATTTTCATATCTTCAAGCATTTCTATCATATTTTCTGCGTTTTTCTCCGCATTTTGCAAAGATACAATCAGCTTATCGCAAACGGTTATGATCTCCGCATCTGTTTTGGGCGTATTTAAGGCTTTACGAATAT
>JAFYWV010000118.1 GCA_017546505.1 Bacteroidaceae bacterium | reverse complement strand
CGTTGACCATAAGCTCGAAACGCTCGGTGAGGTCGGGGTTATTGCGGTGACGCTTGCAGAGTGGTGACATCTCAATGGGGTAGTCTGTGATGAATGTAGGCTGTATGTAGTTGCCCTCGCAGAACTCGCCGAATATCTCATCGATGAGCTTGCCCTTGCCCATTGTCTCGTCAACCTCCATCTTCAGTTCCTTGCAGATTGCAAAAATCTCCTCCTCGCTCTTGCCGTTGAGGTCGTAGCCTGTGAACTCCTTGATGGAGTCGAGCATTGTAACACGGCGGAAAGGTGCCTTGAAGCTGATAGTGTGCTCGCCAACCTTAACATCTGTTGTGCCATTGACGTCGAGCGCAATCTTCTCAAGCATCTGCTCGGTGAAGCACATCATCCAGTTGTAGTCCTTGTATGATACATAAATCTCCATACAGGTGAACTCGGGGTTGTGTGTGCGGTCCATACCCTCGTTACGGAAGTTCTTCGAGAACTCATATACACCTTCGAAACCACCCACGATAAGGCGCTTTAGGTACAACTCATTTGCAATACGCAAGTAGAGAGGAATATCCAATGCGTTGTGGTGTGTGATGAAAGGACGTGCTGCGGCTCCACCGGGGATTGACTGCAATACGGGTGTCTCAACCTCCATATAGCCACGGCTGTTGAAGAACTCACGCATTGAACTGTAAATCTTGTTGCGCTTGATGAAGATTTCCTTTACATCGTCGTTTACAACAAGGTCGACATAGCGCTGGCGGTAGCGCAGTTCGGGGTCCTCAAAGCGGTCGTATGCCACACCGTCCTTGTATTTCACGATTGGTAACGGACGGATGCTCTTTGAAAGGAATGTTATTTCATTTGCGTGGACGGTGATTTCACCGGTCTGTGTGCGGAACACTGTACCCTTGACACCGATGAAGTCACCGATGTCGAGCAGGCGCTTGAAAAGCACGTTATATGTATCTTTGTTCTCGCCAGGACAGATGTCGTCGCGTGTAATATACACTTGTACGCGGCCTTTTGAGTCCTGGAGCTCAATGAATGATGCCTTACCCATTACACGGCGGCTCATCATACGTCCGGCGATGCACACCTGGCGCGGTTCGTCCTCGTCTTTGAATTCTGCAATTATGTCTGTTGAGAATGCGTTTGTGGGATACTCCGCTGCGGGGTATGGTTCAATACCCATATTACGCAGTTCGGCAAGTGCCTCGCGGCGTACAATCTCCTGTTCACTAAGTTCTAGAATGTTCATTGTTATTGTGTTTTATATTAATTTTCAAAAGTAATCTGTTTGAAGGACATCTCTTTTGACGTTTTGAACAGATGTGACTCCTCTCTTTTGAGGAATTTCGCAGTGTCCTGAATGTCGTTTGTGGTTATACTAGTTTCTTGAAGTAATCTATTGTCCGTACCAGTCCTTCGTCAAGCTTTATCTCGGGTTTCCAACCGCCTAACCTACGTTCGGCAAGCGAAATATCGGGCTTGCGTTGGCGTGGGTCGTCCTGTGGCAGTGGCTCAAAAATAATCCTTGATTTTGAACCTGTGAGTTCTATTACTTTCTCGGCAAGTTCAAGCATTGTGAATTCGCCCGGGTTACCGATGTTCACAGGCCCGGTGAAGTCATCGCCTGTCTCCATCATACGCACCATTCCTTCAACAAGGTCATCGACATATTGGAAACTGCGTGTCTGCTTTCCGTCGCCATAGATTGTTATGTCTTTGCCCTGCAGTGCCTGTACAATAAAGTTAGACACGACGCGTCCATCGTTCATACTCATTCGTGGGCCGTAGGTGTTGAAAATTCGTATAATCTTTATACGAAGATTGTTTTGGCGGTGATAATCCATAAACAGAGTCTCGGCACAGCGCTTGCCCTCGTCGTAGCAAGAGCGTATGCCTATGGGGTTGACATTGCCCCAATACTCCTCTACTTGTGGGTGAATGTGTGGGTCGCCATAGACTTCGCTTGTGGATGCCTGGAGTATCTTTGCTCCGACGCGTTTTGCAAGCCCCAACATATTCATTGAACCGATGACACAGGTCTGTATGGTCTTCACGGGGTCGTGCTGATAGTGTACGGGTGATGCCGGGCAGGCAAGGTTGTATATCTCGTCAACCTCGGCTGTATATGGCTGTGTGATGTCGTGACGTACGAGCTCAAAATGGTCGTTGCCAATGAGATGACGTATGTTGTCCTTGCTGCCTGTGAAATAGTTGTCGAGGCAGATGACATCGTTGCCGTCGTTGAGCAATCTCTCACATAGATGCGACCCTATGAAACCGGCTCCTCCTGTTACAAGTATTCTTTTCATAACTCTCTCTCTTATTCAAAATCGGCAAATCCTTCACCAATCATATTTCCATCGACGAAAATAAAGACTTGGTAACGTCCTTGCTGTAATGTCTCTTCAATGTCCCAATAGAATGTGAGTGTCTGCTCCTCGCCTGTGAACTCAAAATTCTTTTTCATTGAATAGCTTATGTCGCGGTTCTCGTATTTGAAGGTATTGCTGTACCCCTTTGTCAATGGTTCGCCGTCCGGTTTTATAATCCTGACAAAAACTCTCTTGTCGCCGGTGGTGGCAGTGATGTTCTTGGAGATTGTGCAACTGACACTTATCTGCTTGGCGCGTTTGATGGTTGTTGTCTCCTTTCCATTACTGCGGAGCATTGTCATTCTTATGCCTGTTGCGTCAAGCTGAGATGCAAGGTCAACTTTTTCAGAGAGAGCCTCTTTCTCTCTGACAAGGTCGTTTCTCTCCTTTTCAGCTCTCTGTTTTCCGGCGATGAGTTTTGTATTCTCGTTCTTCAGTTCAGTGTTCTCGCGGTATAGCGAGTCTATCTGTACCATATAGCTCTCGAGAACTCCGCGCAAAGTCTTTAATTCCTTTTTCAAACGCTTGATTTCGGCAGCATTGGTCGCTTTTGTGTTCTGCAACTCTTCATAGAGCTGTTGTGTGCGCAACTGCTCCTGTTCAAGTTTCACCAATAGAGAATCGTTGCTGAGAATTTTCTTCTTCAGCTCGTCATACTCCATCTGTGCTGTCTGCAGGTCGTTGAGCATCTCTTCCTGTTCAAGAGCTACCAGTTCCTGTATCTCAGCATTCTGCTTTTCGCTCTCTTGCAGGCCGTTCCAAAGATAGACAAGTGATGCAATCAATGTTGCAACAATTGCTATAATGACTATGGCAACAGATATGATTATAATCTTTTTTTTATTCTCCATTGTGTTTGTTTGTTACTTCGACAGTTTTTGTATGCTTTCTTTGAGCATTGCTATCTTTTCCATTGCATCGGACTGTTTCTTTCGCTCGATAGCAATAATTTTCTCAGGGGCTTTGTTTACAAAATTGGGGTTGCCGAGTTTTGCTTCGACGCTCTTAAGGAATTTCTCGTGGTAGGCAAGCTCCTCCTGCATCTTGGCAATCTCTGCATCTTTGTCAATGAGTGAGCCCATAGGTATTGCAAACTCTGTTGTGCCTACGCGGAACGATACGGCTGTGTCGTCAGGGGTAGATACGCTCTCTAGTGATGAAAGGTTTGCCATCTTTGTCATCACGCACTCAAGGCCGGCAACGGGTGATTCTCCCACAATCAGCAATGCCAAAGGCTCGCGTGGCGAGAGGTTCTTCTGCTGGCGTGTAGCGCGTACACCACCAATAACCTCTTTCATAACAGCAACCTTGCCAAGGAATGCCTCGTCGCACTCTGCTGCAAGTTCCTTTGTGCTCTGTACCATAATGCTCTCACCGTCATTACGCTCCTTGATGCTTTGCCACAACTCCTCTGTGATGAATGGCATAAACGGATGGAGCAGACGCAACAGGCTGTCAAAGAAACCTAGAGTGGCCTCGTATGTGGCAGCATCGATTGGTGAACCGTATGCAGGCTTAATCATCTCGAGATACCAAGCCGAGAACTCGTCCCAGAAGAGTGAGTAGACGGTCATAAGTGCCTCGTTCAGACGGTATTTGCCGAAAAGGTCATCAAGTGAGGCTGCTGCCTTCGCAAGTGTCTCGTTGAAGTACTTTATGGCGAGCTTGCTGCTCTCGGGCTGCTCAATATCGTTGCTTACGTTCCAACCCTTTACAAGGCGGAATGCGTTCCAAATCTTGTTACAGAAGTTACGTCCCTGTTCGCATAGGCTCTCGTCGAAGAGAATATCGTTGCCGGCAGGGGCCGAAAGCATAATACCCATACGTACGCCGTCGGCACCATAGCGTGCTATGAGGTCGAGTGGGTCGGGGCTGTTACCGAGCGACTTGCTCATCTTACGTCCGAGCTTGTCGCGTACGATACCTGTGAAATATACATTCTTGAATGGCATATCGCCCTCGTACTCATAGCCGGCCATAATCATACGTGCTACCCAGAAGAAGATGATGTCCGGGCCTGTCACAAGGTCGTTGGTGGGGTAGTAGTAGCTAATCTCCTTGTTGCCCGGCTCGAGAATGCCGTTGAACAGTGAGATTGGCCACAACCAAGAGCTGAACCAGGTGTCGAGCGCGTCCTCGTCGTGGCGTAGCTCCCCGGCTGTGATGTTCTCGTAATCCGGGATTGCCTTTGCAAGTGCAAGTGCCTCCTCTCGGCTCTCGGCAACAACGAACTGCTCATCTGCACCCTCAGCCACAGGCAAGAAGTAAGCCGGTATGCGGTGTCCCCACCATAGTTGGCGGCTGATGCACCAATCTTGTATGTTGGCAAGCCAGTTGTTGTATGTTGTCTTGTATTTTGTGGGGTAGAACTTAAGTTTGTCCTCCATTACGGGTGGCAATGCGATGTCGGCAAAGTGCTGCATACGCAAGAACCACTGCATACAGAGGCGTGGCTCTACGGCTGTGTCCGAGTTACGCTCGCTGTAGCCTACCTTGTTCTCGTAATCCTCAACTTTCTCCAAAAGTCCTGCATCTGCAAGGTCTTTTGCTATCTGTGTGCGAACCTCCATACGGTCCTGGCCAACGTACATACCGGCAGCCTCGCTGATGGTTGCGTCTGCATTGAAAATGTCTATTGTCTCAAGGTTGTGAGTCTTGCCCAACATATAGTCATTTGTGTCGTGCGCGGGGGTAACTTTCAAACAACCTGTACCAAACTCAATCTCTACATAACGGTCCTCAATTACAGGAATAGAGCGGTTTACGAGGGGAACGATAACCCGTTTGCCCTTTAGCCAGCTGTTCTTTGGGTCTTTGGGGTTGATGCACATTGCTGTGTCGCCCATAATGGTCTCGGGGCGTGTGGTAGCTACCACGGCATAGCGGCGGCCATTGGCGTCGCGGTGCAGAATCTGGTGCTTTACTGTGGGGTCGAATGCGTCTGTTGCTGCAAGTGTCACAGCATCGGCCTCTTCACCGTCTGTGCTGCCTGCAGTCTCGTCAACATAGTATTTAAGGTAATAGAGTTTGCTCTTCTCCTCCTTATAGATAACCTCCTCGTTGCTGAGTGCTGTCTGTGCCTTTGGGTCCCAGTTTACCATACGCAGTCCGCGGTAGATGAGTCCTTTGTTGTAGAGGTCGCAGAACACCTTGATGACGCTTTTGCTGCGGATTTCGTCCATTGTGAACGATGTGCGGTCCCAATCGCACGATGCACCTAGCTTGCGCAGCTGCTGCAGGATGATACCGCCGTGTTCATCGGTCCACTCCCAGGCGTGCTTCAGGAACTCCTCGCGTGTGAGGTCGCTCTTTTTGATGCCTTGGCCTGCGAGTTTCTTCACTACCTTTGCTTCGGTAGCAATTGACGCGTGGTCAGTACCGGGTACCCAACAAGCGTTCTTGCCGAGCATACGTGCGCGGCGTACAAGAATATCCTGAATTGTGTTGTTGAGCATATGACCCATATGTAATACACCGGTTACGTTTGGTGGTGGAATTACAATTGTGTATGGCTCTCTCTCGTCGGGCTCCGAGTGGAAAAGATTGTTCTTTAACCAATACTCGTACCATTTCTCCTCAACCTCTGCGGGTATGTAAGTGCTTGCTAGGCTCATAGTATTTTTTATTTTATATAGTTATTCCAAATTTAGCTAACTGCAAAGTTAACTCTTATTTCTAAATTATTTATCTTTGTGGCGTAAAAAATATAAATTATGCATAGTAGAGAAGAAATTTTAGAGGCTTTTGGCCGTTTTTTGGATGTTCTTGACGAGTTGCGTGAGAAATGTCCGTGGGATAGGAAACAGACAAACAGCAGTCTACGCCCTAATACGATAGAGGAGTGCTTTGAGTTGTCGGATGCTCTTGTGGCCGATGATACACAAAATATATGTAAGGAGTTGGGCGATGTGTTGCTGCACGTTGCCTTCTATGCAAAGATTGCACGTGAGAAACAGCAGTTCGATATGAAGGACGTGTGCGACCGTCTGTGTGACAAACTCATCTACCGTCACCCCCACGTTTTTGGCGATGCGGTTGCCGAGACTGCCGGCGAGGTTTGCAAGAACTGGGAGCAACTGAAGATGACCGAGAAGGATGGCAATAAAACAATCCTCAGCGGCGTGCCGGCGTCAATGCCTTCGCTAATAAAGGCCTACCGTATGCAGGAGAAGGCTGCCAATGTGGGCTTCGATTGGGAAAAGAAAGAGGATGTGTGGGCAAAGGTAAAAGAGGAGATTGCCGAGGTTGAGGTTGAAATGAAAAAGGGTGACAAGGTTAATATGGAAAAGGAGTTCGGAGATTTGTTGTTCAGCCTTGTGAACGCAGCGCGTCTCTATGGTATTAACCCCGACAATGCGCTTGAACTCACAAACAACAAGTTCCGTCGCCGTTTCAATTATGTCGAGGAACACTCGATAGGGCAAGGGCGCAATCTGCGCGATATGTCGCTCGAGGAGATGGATGTCCTTTGGAACAAAGCAAAACAGGATGAGCGTTAATGCTCATCCTGTTTTGCTTTGCGGTGTTCTATCATCTTTTTCATCAGGTCGCGTTGGAAAGACCCTTCGGCGTGCAGAACCCTACGTAGTTTGCAAGGGGATAGTACGTTGAGGTACTTCTCGGCATACTCTCTTTCGAGCTTTGCAATTTCAATCTTTACATCTGCCATATTGTAGACAAAGTTGCGGCACTCCTCTTCGGTCATCTTTTCGCCGCGTTGTTTCTTGAATCCCTTGCGCGTGCTGCGTTCAAGTTCAAACTTCTTCTTTTGCAATTCAAAGAACAGAGGGAAAAATGCTTCCCCTTCCTCGGGTGATAGTTCGGCCTTCTCCATCATATATGCCTTTTGTTTTGCCTGGAACTCTTCGGGTGAGAAGTGAGGGCGATTCTTTTTGTTCTCTTGAGCGTTTGCCACAGTTGTGGCTATGAACATAAACAATAATAAGAATAGATGCTTTTTCATATTGTAGAGTTTTTTATATTTATTCAAAATCACTGTCTGTCAGGTAGCAGTAGAACGTGTATTCATCAATTGGGTAACTGTTGAGTATGTTGTCGATATATTCGTTCTCGGCATTCTCCGTGTTTGCATTGTCTTTGCTGTCTGTTGTCAGGAAATTGCCTGCTATTGCAAAAAGTATTGCGACTGCTGCTGCATAGCCTGCAATACGGCTGAATATGCCGATAGTGTGCCTCTTGCGGTGTACTGCACCGGTGCGGCTCTTTACTGTCGCATCGAGTATCTCTCTGTTCAGATGCTCGAAGTACCCTTCGGGCACGCTGAAACCTGTTTTTTTTCTATCTTTTACCTCTTTCATAATTCGTTCTTCAACTATATGATAGAATTTTTAGCTGATGGTTTAAGAAGCTGTTTAAATTTCTAAAAAATATTTTCTTATATAAGTTGACTGTTTCGTCGTTTTTTATGTTCAAAAATGTCTGTTTCTTTCTTTTTTGCGGTTATATAGCCCGCTATGTGCCTTTAAAAAATAAATAAACATCCTATTCTTGCTCTATAAAAAAACTTGACGATATAAATTCAAACAGTTTCTAATCTGTTATAAAATATCGATATTTCCAATGTAATCTTCAATCTTCTTCACTGCAATATGGTACGATGCTTTGAGTGCGCCGACACTTGTGTCTAGGAGTTTGGATATCTCTTCGTATTTCATTTCGCTGTAATATCTGAGATTGAATACCAGGCGTTGTTTTTCGGGCAATCGGGCTATTGCCTCTTGCAGCATAGCATCTGTTCTGTTGCCGCAGAAGTGTGTGTCGCTCTCAAGTTGTTCGGCAATGGCACCTTCGGGGGTGTTGAGTGAAACAAACGTGTTGCGGTTTTTGTTCAGGAATGTGAGTGTCTCGTTTATGGCAATGCGATATAGCCAAGTGGAGATTTTTGAATTTCCCTGAAATGCTCCGATGTTCATCCACGCTTTTATAAAGGTATTCTGTGTTATGTCATTGGTATCATCGTGTGTCAGCACCATACGTCTGATGTGCCAATATATGCTCTCGCTATGCTCTTTTACGATAACTGTGAAAGCTGCAGCTTTCAGGTTGTCGTCCTTGAGTTGTGCAATGATGAGCTCTTCGTTGTATTCTTTGTTTGGCACGGTGTGTGGGTAGTTTCTTCTTTTGACACGAGATTGAGGAAAAGGTTTAATCGATATTGATTATAATTCCTTCCTTTGCTGCTATTGTGTTGGGGAATATCTCTTTTGCCTCTTCGAGCAGTGTGTCTGTGGTTTCGTAGCGTGAGGAGTAGTGCCCGAGCAACAGTTTTTTTACACCGGCACTTTTTGCTATTTCGGCAGCTTGGCGTGCTGTGCTGTGGAATGTCTGTGCTGCGCGTTCTTTTTCGCTCTCGGCAAATGTAGATTCGTGATAGAGCATATCGACGCATTGCAGTATCCCGCTGTTTTTTAGGCAGGGGGCTGTGTCGCTGCAGTAGGCATAGCTGCGTGAGGGGTCGGCTTCTTTTGTGAGTCTGCTGTTGGGGATTATCTCTCCGTCGGGCGTGGTGTAGTCTGCGCCGTCCTTTATTGATTGTCGCATATATGCCGGGATATTGTAGAAGTTTGCCATATCGCCTATCAGGTGGCGTTTCTTGGGCTTTTCGCGGAACAGGAAACCACAACAAGGCATACGGTGTTTCAGTGGTATCGACTCTACAGTCACGGTGTTGTCTTCATAAATCACTTGATGCTTTGTCGCGTCAATGCTATGGAAGAAAAGCGGATAGTTCATTCCTTTGCAGAAGAACTCCACTTGAGGTTTCATCAGCTCTTCGAGCTTTGGGTCGGCATAGATGTGGAGTGGAGCGGTGCGTCCCAATAGTCCGAATGTAGAGAGTAGTCCTATGAGCCCGAAACAGTGGTCGCCGTGCAAGTGTGATATGAATATGTGGTTTATGAACGAGAAGTGTATGTGGCATTTGCGGAGTTGAACCTGTGTCCCCTCACCGCAATCTATCAAAAACTGCTTGTTGCCTATTTTGATTATCTGTGCACTTGCGTTGTGCCGTGTAGTCGGCAGTGCCGAACCACAACCCAGTATATGTATCTCGAATGGTTCCATAGTTCGGCAAATGTAGTGATTAGGGCGGTAAAATGCAAGCAGTCTCTCTGTTATTGGCATAAAAAAATCAGGCTGTCCGTTAAACGGACAGCCTGAACAATGGATATTGTGAATTTAATTCAATTATTCACCTTTGCCCTCGAGCTTGCTCTTGAGTGCTGCAAGTGCGTCGATGTCACCGAGAGTTGTAGATGCAGCCTGGTTCTGGATTGCAGGTGCAGCCTCCTCGGCCTTCTTTGTCTTGCGAGCAGCAGCAGCGGCCTTCTTCTCAGCCTTCTCCTCCTCCTTTGCAGCATCCTCAAAGATACGGCTGTGAGAAAGGATAATGCGCTTAGCCTCCTTGTTGAACTCGATTACCTTGAATGACAACTTCTCCTCAGCAGCAGCCTGTGTGCCATCCTCCTTAACGAGGTGCTTTGGAGTAGCGAAGCCCTCAACGCCGTAAGGCAATGAAACGACTGCGCCCTTGTCGATGAGCTCTGTGATAACACCCTCGTGGATTGAACCCACTGTGAACACTGTCTCGAATACGTCCCAAGGATTCTCCTCGAGCTGCTTGTGACCAAGGCTCAAGCGGCGGTTCTCCTTGTCGATTTCCAATACCTGAACATCGATAGCCTCACCAATCTGTGTGAACTCTGATGGGTGCTTAACCTTCTTTGTCCAAGAGAGGTCGCTGATGTGGATAAGACCGTCAACACCTTCCTCAATCTCAACGAAGATACCGAAGTTTGTGAAGTTGCGAACCTTAGCTGTGTGCTTTGAACCGATAGGATACTTCTCCTCAATGCTTGCCCAAGGATCCTCCTTGAGCTGCTTGATACCGAGTGACATCTTGCGCTCGTCGCGGTCGAGTGTGAGGATAACTGCCTCTACCTCGTCACCAACCTTCATAAAGTCCTGAGCTGAACGCAAGTGCTGGTTCCAAGACATCTCTGATACGTGGATAAGACCCTCTACACCGGGAGCAATCTCGATGAATGCACCGTAGTCGGCCATAACAACAACCTTACCCTTAACAACATCACCTACCTTGAGGTTGGGATCGATAGCATCCCAGGGATGAGGAGTAAGCTGCTTCAAACCGAGAGCGATACGCTTCTTGTCATCATCGAAGTCGAGGATAACAACATTCAACTTCTGATCGAGCTGAACAACCTCTTCGGGATGAGCTACGCGACCCCAT
>JAFYWV010000117.1 GCA_017546505.1 Bacteroidaceae bacterium | reverse complement strand
AAGAACTTCCTGCTTTTATTATAAATGGTTTCTTTTACTTGAAAGCATCAAGATTATGCTGCTCGTAGAGGTTCTTGCCCTCGGCTGTATAAAGAATATCTATGCGTTCCTGATAGAATTTCTCTACCTTACCACGTACCACCTTCATTGTACTGTTCATCATACCGTTCTGCTCGGTGAAAGCCTCGGGCAACACTGCAAAGCAGCTTGGCAACCAACGCTCGGGGAACATACCGGCATTCACACCACCCTTCTTGAATGAATCGACATCGGCCTTCACCAAGTCACAGGCAGCCTTGCGGCCCTCTTCGGTTGTGAGGTCAAGATTCTTCTCGGCAAGTGCGCGCTTGACATTGTCCTTATTGGGCACAATGAGCGCAATTGTATATGGCGACTGGTTGTTGTAGAGAATAACCTGGTCCACGGTTGGGCAAAGGCTCACAAAAGCCTCCTCAATGCCCTCGGGGCTGTACTTCTCGCCATCACTTGAAATCAGCAGGCTCTTGAAACGTCCCTTCACATAGAGCAGGCCCTCCTGGGACATATATCCGAGGTCGCCGGTGTAGAGATAACCGTCACGGACAGTCTCGGCCGTAGCTGTGGGGTTCTTCCAGTAGCCGGCCATCACATTCTCGCCCTTTACAACAATCTCGCCAAGCTCGCCCACAGGCAGTTCCTTGCCATCTGCATCGCAAATCTTCAGTTCGATAGGCTTTACAAGTTTTCCGCTTGAACCGAAACGGTAAAGGTCGGGGCCGTTTGAAGAAATCACGGGAGTAGCCTCGGAAAGACCGTAACCCTGATACATTGGCATACCCACGCCAAGATAGAAGTTCTGCAACTCCTTGTCGAGCAATGCACCACCACCGACAAAGAAACGGAGTTCACCGCCGAAGTTCTCGCGCACCTTTGAGAATATGAGCTTGTCAAAGAGAGCAACAAGCGGTTTCAACAACGCACGCACGCCCTTTGAGTCGAGGTTGCTCTCGCCATAATATTTCTGACGCACTGCCATACCCCAGTTGAACAGAGTCTCGGTTGTCTTACCCTTTGCACGGATAGCACCCTCGATGTTCTTTTTAAAGGTCTTTGCCAACGATGGAACAGACAGAATGAAATGAGGACGGACCTCCTTGATGTTCAAAGGAATGTTCTTCAATGTCTCGAGACCGGTGCGTCCAACCTGCACTGTAGCAGCGGTTGCACCGCGTGACATCATAATATAGAAGCCCACAACGTGCGCAAAGCAGTGGTCGAGAGGCAAGATGATAAGAGTACGCCAACCCTCATCAATGTGCACCAAGGTCAAAGCCTGTTCAACGTTTGCAGTGTAGTTGCGGTGTGTGAGTACCACACCTTTCGGGTCGGCTGTTGTACCGCTGGTATAGGTGATAGTAGCAATATCATCATTCACCAATGACTGCCCCACAGCAAGAAACTCCTCAAGGGAGTGGTTCTTCAGGAACTCATCACCCATCTTCAGCACCTCGTCAACGTGAATCTCGCCATCCTGCAGTTCACCGGCACAGCCAAAGACAATAATCTTCTTCACATCAGAAAGCTTATCCTTGATTGCGCGTATCTTCTTCAGCTGCCAATTAGAGACAAGGATATATTTCACATCGCCGTGTACAAGACGGAACAGGAGGTCGTTGCTCTCCTCGAGCTTGATTGAGAGTGGAACATTCACGGCACCGGCATAGAACATTGCAAGTTCACCTATTACCCACATATTACATCCCTCGCTCAGGAGCGCCATATTATCGCCCTTCTTCACGCCGAGCGCCTGAAAACCGGCTCCCAAACGATAAACCTGTTCCTTGACCTGTGTATAGGTTGTGGGTTTGAAACCCTCTTTTTTGTCCGTTTTCTCCAAGAGGAAAGTGTTGCCGGGATACAACCTCACCGACTCCTCAAAAAGATCTACCAATGTTTTTTTCATAATGTTTTTATTTTATGAATACCGGGCAAAGCCCGTATGTTAAACTGTTGCGAAGATAGTAAAAAACCAATCACGCAAGGCACTATAGCAGGTTTTTGTTTATCATAAACCTGCATTTTTGCAAATAAAGTACAAAAAAAATAAAAAACCACGAGGTCAACGCCTCGTGGTTTCTATTATATCAAGCCTGTAGCTTTGATAACTGTTGCTTGACAACTCTCGTTGTGAAACACAAAAGTAAATAATCAAAACCTCAGCTTATCAAATACCCATAGCTTTCTTCATAGCCTCGATGGTAGCATCTGCCTTGGCACAGGCATCGGCATAACAGTTGCGGCAACCCATCTTGCCCTTCGCCTCCATATAGAACTTAATCTTAGGCTCTGTTCCCGAAGGACGTACAGACACCTTATTACCGCTCTCGGTGAAGTACTGCAACACATTTGATGGCTCCGGCATATCAATATCTGTAACATTGCCATCGCCGTCGGTCTGCTTCATAGCCTTGAAGTCCTTGTAGCATACAACCTTCTCGCCTGCCATCTCCTTTAGTGGGTTGGCGCGGAAGTTCTCCATCATTTGGCGAATCTCATCAGCACCGCTCTTGCCCGGCTTTACAACGTTCACGGTAACCTCTTTTGAGAAGCCATACTCAACGTAGATATCCATCAACATCTCATAGAGAGTCTTGCCGTTGTCCTTTGCCCAGGCAGCAACCTCGGCAATGAGACTACAAGCCGAAACAGAGTCCTTGTCGCGGCAGAAATCCTCGGCCAAGAAACCGAAGCTCTCCTCGCCACCACCGATGTACTGTGCAATACCTTCGTTGTCGCGGATAACCTTTGCAATCCACTTGAAACCGGTATAGCAGTCATACATCTTTATATCGTTCTTCTCGGCAATCTCCTTGATGACCTCGGTGGTAACGATTGTCTTCACGACAAACTCCTTACCTGTCATCTTGCCAAGCGCACGATACTGGGTGATGATGTAGTAGAGGAAAATCATACAGGTCTGGTTACCGTTGATGATAGCCCACTCGCCCTTGCTGTCCTTGCAAGCAATTGCAAGACGATCGGCATCGGGGTCTGATGCAAGAACAAGGTCTGCATCAATCTTCTTCGCCAGGTTGATGGCCATTGTCATAGCCTCGGGGTTCTCGGGGTTGGGCGAAACGACAGTGGGGAAGTTACCGTCCTTAACCATCTGCTCCTCTACACAGTGGATATTCTCAAAGCCCCACTGGCGCAACGAGGCCGGTATCATTACTCTACCGCAACCGTGGATTGGAGTATACACAATCTTCAAATCCTTGTGGCGTGCAATGACATCGGGCGCAATAGACAAAGTATGTACCTTGTCAAGGAAAGCCTTGTCAACCTCCTCGCCAATCACCTCAATGAGTGCCGGATTGCCTGTGAACTTGATATCCTCGACCTTCACGCTCTCGACATTCTTTATAGTGTTCACATCGTGTGGAGAGAGCATCTGCGCACCATCGTCCCAATAAGCCTTGTAACCGTTGTACTCCTTGGGGTTGTGGCTTGCAGTGATGTTTACACCACTCTGGCAACCCAAGTGACGGATTGCGAAAGAGATTTCAGGTGTGGGGCGAAGGTCCTCGAACAGATAGACCTTTATGCCGTTGGCCGAGAAGATGTTTGCCGAAATCTCGGCGAACAGACGGCTGTTGTTACGGCAATCGTGACCGACAACCACTGAAATCTGCTCCAGGTCCTTGAAACACTCGTTCAAGTAGTTTGCCAAGCCCTGTGTAGCCTTGCCCACAGTGTAGATGTTCATACGGTTGCTGCCGGCACCCATAATGCCACGCAAGCCACCGGTACCGAACTCGAGTTCACGGTAGAAAGCATCAATGAGAGGAGTCTTGTCCTCGTTGTCGAGCATTGCCTGAACCTCTTTTCTTGTCTCTTCGTCGTATGCAGGAGAAAGCCACTCTGTAGCCTTTTCCGTCACCATTTTAATAAGTTCCTGATCCATAATAATCTTTTTATTTATTACTCTTTTGTCATTCCATATTTACTGCGTATGATAGACTATTCTGGGATTTCTCACCTTCGTTCGAAATGACAACTTCTCGTCTGTATGTCATTTCGACGGAGCATAGCGACGAGAAATCCCTAAGCCTCAACGCTGAACACAATAAAATGCAAACATTTTTGCAAATATAGCGAATTCTCCGAAACTACAAATTATTTTGCAGCAGGAATAAGATAACGGTCACCGGTCTCTTCAACAACCTTCTTCCAATAGTCGGCAGAATAGCCCGGACGGGTAATCTTGCCTGCAAGGCCTGTATTGGAACGCTGTATCTTGCCGTTCTTCTCGCTCTTCACCACAAGGTCGTTATACTTTACAATCACCTTTTCGCCAAAAGCCTTCCAAGCAGCCAGAGTCTCCTCGCCGCTTGCAGCCGTGAAATCTGTGAGCATCTTCACCGCATACTTTGGCGAAGTGCCTATCACAGCAAGAGCCTCGGCCTCAACCTCCTTGCTCTTCTCATAGATTGCACTCTCCAGCGCACCCTGCACCTGGCGCATATCATCTATTACCAAAGAGTATTTGGGATAAATCATATTCGACACCCAGTTGAACACCCAGAACGATGATTTCCAAGAGAAAACAACAGGGTCGGCATATTGTTCGGCATAACAGTCGGGCACAGATGTCGCACAGCAATATACCGGAGTGAACACAACCATATTCGCATCATCCGTACCGAACCACATCACACCGCCCACGGCGTTGGGCAACCAACCGCGCAACTGTGCCACGAAGGTGAACGCAGTCTGGAATGTAGATATCGGGCGCTCGTTGAAATACTCCTTGCCGTCAACCTCAAAGCTGAGCGGTGACGGGCGATAAGGCATATTGTAAGGGCCGGCGCCCAAATCGTCTGTAATGGCAAAAGGAGTACCCTCGTAGTGGTCGCGCATACCGCGCTGCATATCCTGCAATGAGAGCGGTGCCTTTGGCTTCATATAAAGAGGCATAGGCTCTGCTGTGGGGTCACCGGCAGCCCAAGCGATATATTTGTCCATATCCTCCTCGCCGAACATATTGAAGAAACTCCACACACGTGCATCACAGTAGCGCAAGCCGCCGAAGTCGGCAGGGCAATAGGCTGCAGCAAAGTCAAAATCCTCGTCCTTGCCGTCAAAGTACCCCATCTTGCGGGCGAACTTTATAACGTCCTTTGAGTAACGGACATTCTCCTTGTCTTTCATATCGAACTTGCGTATGCGTGCTTGGTTGGCGTGAGCCGAGATGCAGTCATCGGGGATGCGGATAGCCACCCACACGGCACCCTTCTCCTTTCCGGCCTTGCCCACCATCTCAAGAATCCACGCCTCGTTGGGGTCGGCAATAGAGAAACTCTCGCCACTGCTGTAATAACCATACTCGGCAACAAGCGAAGTCATCACATCGATAGCCTCACGCGCAGTGCGTGAGCGCTGCAATGCAAGATAGATGAGATTGCCATAGTCAATCAGTCCGGTAGTGTCCACAAGCTCCTCGCGGCCGCCGAAGGTTGTCTCGGCAATGGCCACCTGATGTTCATTGATATTGCCAAGCACATTGTATGTCCGGCGTGCCTCGCGTATCTGGCCAAGATATTCGCCCGAATCCCAGTTATATATGTCGCGCATAGTACCCTCGGGATAGACCGCTGCAGGGAAATGAGCCACAAAACCGCTCATACCATAGCTGTCGGCACTGTATGAGATAAAAACCGAGCCATCGGCCGAAGCCTTCTTGCCCACAAGAAAGTTAGTACAAGCCACGCCCTCTGCCACAAAAAGCAGCAGCGCCGCCAAAGCAAACAAAATCTTTTTCATAGTATCTTAAATTTTAATATTTTACACTTTTTTCAAACACCGCCGTGTTCCCACACACATCAGTGGCAACAACCCTCAATTTATGAGTGCCACTCTTTATATTCTCTTGTTTGAAGTCGAATGTCAGGCGACGCTCCTTACGGTTATACTTGAACAGCACGAATTTGCCGTTCAATGTTCCGCGGAACGATGCAATCTTCGTCTCGTTGTCATCGAGACGGAACACAACCCGTGCATTCTGTTCCCAAGCAGCCTCATTCACCGGCGAAAGCACCGGTGGCACACTATCCACTGCAACGTCATATACACCGGTAGACGATATTTTGGCCGTCAGCCAACCATCGGAATACTTTCCGCCAACCCAAGAAAGGCCTTTCGGAGTTTTTTTACATATATACAATTTCTCACTCCCTATGCCGGCAACGTCATCTCCCGGCTTGAGCGAAAGTTTTGCCCCGTGCCAAAAGACAACATCCTCATCGGTCGAGCGGCAACTGCCCGAGAGCGTGCAACTGTCATCATACACAATACTCAAGCACGCATCGTCAAACATTTCGCCCTTAGGAATGCGCAACACAGCCCCTTCGGTCTCCAGGACATTCGCCCTATTCCACCGCAAAGGAGCCGAGCCCACCAACGGCTGTTCAAAGCCACAGCTGTCACCGCGCACAACAACCCTGTAAAGGCTCTCGTTGCCGTGGTAATCGGCAATGCGACACTCCACATTGTACAAACGCGGCTCATCAATCCTGACCCAGCCACGTTCCTCGCCGGTGCGGTACTCACCAAATGGATTATTTGGCATTCTATAGAGTTTCTGGAACGTCCCTTCATCGCGTCTTTCACGTCCCTGGTCAACACAAGCCAGTATCAGTTTATTCTCGGCAAAAGAAAAACTATTCATCCGGTGCTCGAAACAGAGCACACTATCCACAAAAAGTTCTATGCTGTAAAGGCCATATTTGTTTGTCGTGTTATCCATATAGTCGAGCGCCTCAATGCCGAAGGCTATATCGCCCCACGCCTCGATAGTATCGGAGAGCACCTCGCCACTGAAAGAAAAACTTTGCGATGCTTGCCCTCCAAACAAAGCACCGGCACCAAGACGAGGATAAACAGTCATTGCAGTAGCCTTTGGCGCACGTGTATCGGTCACCAACTCCTTGTAATATGGCAATGGATTATAGAGTTTGTTACCCGTGGCATCGCGTAACTCAAAGTGCAGGTGCGGCCCGAACGAATAGCCCGTATTGCCGGCATACGCAAGAAACTCGCCACGCTTCACCGGATAGTCAGCCGGAGCAAAATAGAGGTCAACCTCGAAACACTCCTTGTCATACTGGTACTTGCGCACACGCTTTGCAAGAGCATCGGGAAAACGGTCGAGATGTGCATACACAGTCATATAACCGTCGTGCATAACATACAACGCCATTCCATAGCCGGCAGCCTCAATCTTTGCACGGTATATATATCCGTCGGCAACACACTTGATTGGTTTACCCACCACTCCGCCTGTCTTGAAATCGAGCCCGGCGTGAAAATGATTGGAGCGCAACTCGCCATAGCTGGCGCTCAGCAGCAAATCAAAATCAAAGGGACGGTGCAAGCCCTCATCGAGCGACGGCTGAGCCAATGAAGCAACAGCCGCAAAAGTGAGAGCAACCATCAAAAAAAGCTTGTTCAGCAAATGTTTCATTTAAACCTCTTGAATATTCGTTTGACAATAAAAGAGAGGAGATTCCCGTGGCGCGACAAACGATAGAGCGACACAACAGCCACAGCAGCAACCACCAAAAACTCCAGATATCCGAGCCACACATAACGCTCGGCATAAAACACCGACAACAGGACAACGGCACCGGCAATCACAGCCTGCGCAAAGCCCTTGACGGCTCTTGCCGACAGACGGAAGCCATAGCGCAGACGGGCAATTGAGTACACTACCGCCAAGTCAATCATCCTTGCCAGAGCCATACCCACACCGGCACCCAGCCAACCATAATGGCGATAACCAAGGACAGTGAACGACACAAATGCAATATTGTACACCGTCTCTTGCATTGCAAAAGTAACCGTATCACCATTCGAGACAGGCATAAAGGAGATTGGATAAGTCATCACGTGGAACAGCAACGCAAACACAGCAAGCTGTGCCATAGGAAGCGCCGGCATTGCCTCTTGCGAGAAGAATAGCGGAAAAAGCCAGGGCAACAGCAACACAACGACAAATATCACAGGCACCTGAATGAGCTGATGCACCTCGATGTGCTCGTTGACCATAGCATTGCGTTCATCCCTGCAGGCAAAAATGCCCGACAGACGCGGATAGTAGTCAGAGTCAAAAGCGGCAAAAAGTATTGACGGCAACATACCCACAAGTATATATCCGGCCGAAAAAAGACCGGTAGCATCTTCGCCACCAATCCTGGTTATCGCCTGATAGACAAGCCACATAGAGCCCGACACAAGAATTGACGCATATATGTAACCGGCGCCCAATTTCACAATATCAACACCCTCGCGCAACAGAGCCGGCGAGAAAGGATTTGCCCGATAGGGGTACAACCTTGCAGAGAAAAACAGAGCACCGGCCATCTGCAACAACGCCACCAGGAAAATTGATGGAAATATTCCACTCTCGCCAAAGAAGTAGTAGAGCGGAATTGTAGCCATCACTGCACTGCAAGCCGTCCACAATGTATAGAAAGCAATTTTGCCGGGCTGTTTCACACCACGCAACACTGCAAGTTCCCCACCGGCGACAGCAACAAAAAGCACAACCGGAGAGAGCATTGCCAGATGCGACGTATGACAGCTACCATCCTCAAATGTCAACTGTGACACATAGGGCGACAGCAACAACATAAGCATCATACCGGCAAGTCCCGTCAGCAACGCAATGCTGCGCACAACCTTCACACAGTGCTTCACCGACTCCTCATTCTCGTTGCTGTAAGCATCAGACATACGGCGCACGGCACTCAGCGAAAGACTCAACCCCGTGAAATCGCAAAAAAGCTGCACCGTGCGGTTATACAAAGCTATAAGTCCGAAGCCCACAGCGCCAAGCAACATAAATGCAGCTTTGTTGCGCACCATACCGAGCAAGACCGACAATCCCTGTGCGCCACCGAAAATGCCAAGATACTTTATGACACGTCTGTAGTTATTTGCCGGAGCAACTGTTTTATTTCTTGTGTTATCACCCATTCGTTCAACCATTAATGCACGTCCACAACAATTGTGGCTGTATTAATTGCGAAGATAACTAAAAAGAGTGAAAATCCACCGGTTGGACAAAGGATTTTGACATAGCACCGGATTTAATTTGCACTAAAGAAAAAAAACGCCCCTTTTATCGGGGATTTTATGACTTATTTTGTATCTTTGCGATAAATCGTAAAGAGCAAAAGAGAACAATGAAACTAAGCATCATAGTCCCGGTCTACAAAGTACGCCGACATCTGCAACGTTGCATCGAAAGCATCCTGCAACAGACATACACCGACTATGAGCTTATACTCGTCAACGACGGTTCTCCCGACAACTGCGGCGCTATTTGCGAACGCTATGCCCAGGAGTGCGACAAGGTAAAGGTCATACACAAAAAGAACGGCGGTCTTTCGTCGGCACGCAACGCCGGCATAGCAGCCGCACGTGGCGAATACATCACATTCGTCGATGGCGACGACACTGTTGCCTCGGGAACGTACTATTACAATATGCACATCCTGCAGGCGAACCCCGACATCGACATTCTTGAATACCCAATCATAAGATATTACGAATCGCCACGCAGCGAAGTAATTTCATTCAAGCCCGAAAAAATCAAAGGCAACGAAAACACATTTACCGATTGGGTGAAACGCAAAGGATACGACCACTGCTTTGCCTGCAACAAGATATACCGCGCAGATATGTTTATGTTCATCCGCTTCCCCGAGGGCGAAGTCTTTGAGGACATACTCATCATCCCACAGCTATACGAGGCAAGCGAGAACACCTACTACTCCGACTGCGGTTTTTACTACTACTACGACCACCCCGAGAGCATATCGAACACATACAGCTTCAAATCAAAGTTCTTCATATACAGAAACCTTTTGCAACTACACGAGAAGGTCTCCAAGAAAAGCGAACTGAAAGAGCAGGCCTACGACATCCTGTTCCACTGCACCGACAATCTCATAGACCTTTTTCGTTGCCGCGATGGCGAAAAGAACAAATACAAAGAGGCCGCAGCTATGATAAAGGGCAAAAACATATCACTGCCCGAGCTCTACAAGCTAAATATGCCGATAAAGAGAAAAATCAAGCTCACCACACTTGCACTCTTTGGAGCAAACATCCACTGCCGCATCTATGCACTCTTGCACAAAAAGCTAAATTGACACATAAAAGATGTTCCTGTCAATAATAATCCCCCACTATAACCTGCCCCGGGAACTACTCGAGCGTTGTATCGACAGCATAACCGGACTGAGCATCGCCAACGACGGGTACGAGGTCATCATTGTCGACGACGGCTCACAAGAACCGCCGCTATGGGTGAACACATCATACGCCGACAAGAACATCAGGCTCATCACCACCCCACACGGAGGCCCCGGAGCAGCCCGCAACCGCGGCATTCTCGAAGCAAAAGGAACGTACCTGGAATTTGTCGACGCCGACGACACAATCAACCCGGGCAGCGAACACAAACAATGCATTGACAAACTGCGAGAGGAGAAACCCCAGATAATGCATTTCAACTACCGCATAGTCACCACAGAGAAAAACCCCAAGCACAGCAACGGCAAACACATACATTTCAGCAACACCATCAGTGGCGCCACATATATGAAAGAGCACAATCTCTCGGGCAGCCCCTGCCGTTACTTTGTGAGCCGCGAACTTCTTTTGGAAAAGAACATCCGTTTCCCCGAGAACATACTCCACGAGGACGAGGAGTTCAACACCATACTCCATTTTCACGCCAGGACATTGGTATACAGCAACGCCACACTCTACAACTACTGCATACGTCAAGGCTCTACCACAGCCAACAACTCAACCGTTTTCGAAGCCAAGCGCATCAACGATATGCTGCGCATCATTGAAAGACTTGCAAATTTCCGCAAGACACAACAGCAGTGCAGCAACCAACAAAGCAAAGGCTTTGAACACAAATTCACAATGCTGACAGTAGACGTAATACTCAATATGCTGTACAACGGAATGAGCGCCAATGAGATAATCAAAAAGTGCAATGAGCACCTTGCCCCCATTGGCGCATACCCGCTACCCCCGGCATCATACTCAACAAAGTACAGGATATTTCGCCTGTTCGCAAACAACAAATACGGTATGAAACTACTGCGATTGCTCACACCATCCCGCAAACCACAAAAAAGATGAAAATACTGCTCATAGGCGAATACAGCAACGTACATTGGACACTTGCCGAGGGACTACGCGCCTTGGGGCACACCGTATGCGTGGTAAGCAACGGCGATTTCTGGAAGGACTACAAGCGCGACATATCACTCACCAGAGAATATACCCGTCTTGGCGGCATCAGATACCTGCTGAAGCTGTACGCACTGCTGCCCCGTTTGCGAGGATATGACATAGTACAGCTTATAAACCCGATGTTCCTTGAACTCAAAGCCGAGCGCATTGAGCCCATATACAGGTATCTCAAACGACACAACAAAAAAATATTTCTTGGCGCATTCGGTATGGACGCCTACTGGGTAGAAGCCTGCACAAGCACACCACGCCGCTTCCGCTACTCCGATTTCAACATCGGCGACACACCAATCAGCAACGCCTATGTAGACGAACAGAAGGCCGATTGGCAGGACACCCCCAAGGCACGCCTGAACCACCACATAGCCAGCGACTGTAACGGCATCATTGCCGGACTATATGAATACTATGCCGCGTACACCCCGGCACATAGCAACAAACTCACCTATATACCCTTTCCCGTGCCAAGCGACAGCAACGCACGCGCCATCTACAGCACCGACAGGAAAATACGCTTCTTCATAGGCATACAGAAAGCACGCAGCATCTACAAAGGAACAGACATTATGTTGCGAGCTCTTGAACGTATCGCAGCCGACTACCCCAATGACTGCGAGATACTGAAAGCCGAGAGTGTACCCTTTGAACAATACTCGAAGATGATAGAGGATTGCGACGTACTGCTCGACCAGCTCTATGGCTACACACCGGCAATGAACGCACTGCTTGCAATGTCAAAAGGAAAGATTGTCGTTGGCGGCGCAGAACCCGAGTGTTATGAGCTCCTCAACGAGCAGAGCCTGCGTCCAATGGTCAACGTCACCCCAAGCGAAGAGAATGTATACAATCAACTGGAGTGGCTCATAAAGAACAAGCAGCAGATAACCACAATGCAGCAACAGAGCATAGAGTTTGTGGCAAAACACCACAACCCCACAACCGTAGCACAGCGGTATATCGAATTCTGGAATAAGAGATAAAGGGCTAAAGGACAAAGGATTCAACAAATGTCAGCAGACGGCAAGCATCCACTGAATGGAACGACAATTGGTCGAACAAAGTATGCGTGTTGAGCTGAAGAATTGCCGCCTCGGCATCCAACACTCCACCTTCATATAGAGCAATCGTTGCATACAATTTATCATTCGCTACAGGCCCCATAATCATATCATAACTATGAGCCATCTCACCCCGTCTATTGCTTACAACAAAATCCAGCCACTCTACAGTCGCGCCACTAAAACGCATAATATTATATGCCGTGCCCTCCAGGAGCGCATCATCCAACTCAAACACCGAAACAACAGCACGTGCACCAGCACCGGCACGCTCTTTTTTTATACGCGCCCACTTCTCGGCCTGTTCACGGCTTGTAGTCGTATAAAAACCTTTACCAAAGTCAGTTTTCAACCGACCTCTGGCAACAGCAGGCTTGCGCACCGTCATAACAGAACCGTGATATAAAAGCATATACTATCGTTGTTTTTTGATAAACAAATCTATTTCGCGCAGAATATACTCCACACTTTGAGAATGCAGAACCTCAAAATTCCTCGTCAAAAAATCCTCAACACCAACCTCCTTGAACATTGCCAGAACAGCAGCCGGAGAAAGCCCTCCACGAAGACGGTACTGCTCAATACAAAATACAACAAACCGGGCGACAGACCTTGCCGGACGCAACTTTCTTGCGCCCATTTTTTCTTCTTCAAGAAAATCATAAAGCTGAGACCCGCTGCAGTACCACAGTTTCAAATCAGGATTCAACAAGTCGCGGTACACAAATGAATTGTAAACATAGAACAAAGCATCCTCTAGCGAGAAGTTCTTCTTCTCTGCAACAAGCTCCGCAAGTTCCACAACCTTGAACGGGAGCATAGCCTCCTCAGTAGTCTGTTTCATACTATAACCAAATGTACACCTTTGCAAAGGTAATCTATTTTTGCATATATACAAACAAAAAAAACGGTTAGAACCCGATAGAGTTCTAACCGAAGTAGCGCCTACGGGAATCGAACCCGTGTTCCATGCGTGAGAGGCATGTGTCCTAGCCACTAGACGAAAGCGCCGTTTTATGAAAACACTAATTACTTTTTGTAGCGCCTACGGGAATCGAACCCGTGTTCCATGCGTGAGAGGCATGTGTCCTAGCCACTAGACGAAAGCGCCATTTGCAAAAATAAGCGGAAGCTGGGGGATTCGAACCCCCGGTACGGTAACCCGTACGGCAGTTT
>JAFYWV010000116.1 GCA_017546505.1 Bacteroidaceae bacterium | reverse complement strand
ATAGGGCATGGTAGGACTTTTGTCCTCCATGCTCAATTCTTTTATCGGGCTATTGAGTATCTTTTGCTCTCTCTTATGCCAATATCGACGTCTTTTTCTACTCCGGGAATGGGACATGCCCACACTTTATAACGAAGAGCCATAAATTGACTAGGATTTTATCCCTCTCAGCCTTGTTTGTTTTGATAGGCTTCCCGCTGTTTATCAATGTATTTGTGCCTGAGACGGGCAATCTGGGATTGTTATTCAAGTGCGTTCTTTTCGTTTTCTATGCCTTGTGTATCCCGATGTGCGTAGTTTTGCTGCTTTCTCCTCTAGTGCTGAAACGCATGAGAAAGAAATCTGCGTATGTCATAACAAATAAAAGAGTAATAGCCATGTATCATGTGCCGTTCTTAACGAAAATTCAGTCATATAACATTGCACCCGACATGATTGAACAAGTGACACTTCATTGCGATGGCGACGCGGACGTGACCCTTTCCACTACCTCCGGACGAGGATGCCTCCGGGCGGTTTCTCAATTCAGACTTTTTATCGCGACTCTGGGTAGTCTGGGAGTAAATGAGCCGTCGCCGGAGCATTACTCTGCACAAATCCTCAGCTCAGCTCGTATCGGAATTGTGAAGCAACTGGTGATTCTTCTTGTGCTTGTGCTGTTCTGTACCTGTGTGGATAATTCCACAAATCTGGACGAAGAATTGAGGTCAAGTGGAGTACGTACAGAAGCTCGAATTGTTGGAGTTTCAGAAGAAAAGCAGTCGGTGGGTAGAATAAGCACCGCCACCATTTACCGCCCCATAGTCCTGTTCACTACTCCTGACGGCAAGCAACATTGGGAGAGCTTGGGCGTTGTTGGTGGTGTTCATTTGTCGGGTGACGCATACAATCGGCCTTCTTCCATTGGCAAGACTGTAGACATTATTTATAACCCTGCAAAAGTCTCGGATGTTATAGCGGTGGATAATTCAGACCCCACTATGGACTCCCTGATTCAATATTTGCGATATGTCGCTTATGTTGCTATAGGTTTTACTGTACTTATGTTGCTTGGCGAAATCAAAGCTTGGCGTTTCGGGCAGAGCGTCAAAAAAGGAGAATGTTAATATATGAGATACTGCGAATGCTGTATTTCATTTTGCCTGACCTCTTACAAGCGATGTGACAGGCTCCAGAATTGCGAAGCCGATTTCATAAAGCGCATCTATCCAATATATTATAATGTGATTCCATATTTGCTTTGGCTGAACGTAGGAAAAACGAAAAAAGCGATTTCCGGGAGCAAATTTCCCAAACTGATGGCTCGTTAATTCCAGCTAAAACAAGAAACCGAATCAGAAATCAATCTGGTTCGGTTTTTGTTTTGCATTGATTTTGCAGGATTTACGGAGGCTTAGTTATTGCACGTTTCGAACTGGCAAGCTACACAGAATCAGTTACTAAGGGGAAGTTCTTCACAGAGATATAACCTGAAAGGAAATATCGCTTGTAGAGGGATAACAATGTAATCTTATGAAAAGAAGAAGTCTAAAACATGGGTCAACTCCAAAAAGTGGCACTGCGTCAGAAAAAAATGCCTTGAGGACGCTTGGCAAAAAATAGAAAATAAAATCAGGGCCTGGTCTACCCTAGGGAGGGATGTGACCGGGTAATGCTGTATTTCGTTTTGTCTGTACACAAACGGGAGAAGCTCGAATGGCGCCAATCCGCTTGTTCCCGTCGATTTTTTATGAAGATTGTGCAGTTTTTGCTCGAAATGTTT
>JAFYWV010000115.1 GCA_017546505.1 Bacteroidaceae bacterium | reverse complement strand
GGTGATTTTTGGATTAAGTGAGAGGTATGTTCGCCCGCTAGTTAGGTGCTCGCCTTGGCGAGTGACTAACTGAGGAAGGTCCGCATCACCCAAAAATCAACAGAAAGGTTCAAGTGGCACCATTGCGGGCGAGCAATGTTTGCGACGACGGGAGCTTTAGCTCCCCAAAGGAGTGTGCTTTAGCACCTCTTCGACTGAAGGAAATTGCCTTGGCAATTCCTGAACAAAGAAGAGGTCGACTGGGCTTTCCGTGTGCCGGGGCTTTTCGTTCTTTTGGCCTCCAAAAGAACATGAAAGAACGACTTGAAGAAAATACAAGTGAATGATTAAGGTTGGAGACTGCCGTGAATATAATGGTGAGCGAAAGCGATACCGACACTTTTTTTTGCGACCGTTTCTCAATATCCTACTTTCAGAATTTTAAATTTATATGCTTATCCACACTAAATTTCTACTGTGCCAAAGAAATGGCTACTGAGCCAATATCACCCACCTCTGTTTGGCGTGTAATGCTCCTCTTTGGCTAAAATAAATGAGGCTGACTCTTTGTCCGATTGGATTTGAGTCAGCCTCACCTTCTGCTTTATTTATATATACCAATGTGGTGATATATCGGGGTTTGTTTCAAATACTCTGCAAAGTTAATGCATATTTTGCAGTTTTGTTATTGTTTTAACTTTAATTAACCTTTTTTATCTATTTGGTAAGGTTATCATCAGTCTCTCTGAAAAATATCTCGTGTGTATACCTTTTCCTTAACATCATCGAGTGCACTATCGTAGCGGTTGGCGATGATTGCCTGTGACTGTGCCTTGAACTGGGCAAGGTCATTAACCACTCGACTGCCGAAGAATGTTGTGCTCTCCTCGAGGGTTGGCTCATAGATGATGACCTCGGCTCCCTTTGCCTTAATGCGTTTCATCACTCCCTGGATTGATGACTGACGGAAGTTGTCGCTGCCGGCCTTCATTGTAAGGCGGTAAACACCGATGGTGCAATGCTTTTCTTCGCTGGCGTTGAAGTTGCCATTGCTGTAGTAGTCGTAGTAGCCGGCTTTGTGCAGCACCTGGTCGGCAATGAAGTCCTTGCGGGTGCGGTTGCTCTCCACAATGGCGCTCATCATATTCTGTGGTACCTCCTGATAGTTGGCAAGCAACTGCTTGGTGTCTTTGGGCAGGCAGTAGCCTCCGTAGCCGAACGATGGGTTGTTATAGTGGTCGCCGATGCGTGGGTCGAGGCCTACGCCCTGAATGATGGCCGCAGAGTCGAGTCCCTTAATCTCGGCGTATGTGTCGAGCTCGTTGAAGTAGCTCACGCGCAAGGCAAGGTAGGTGTTTGCAAAGAGTTTCACAGCCTCGGCCTCTTTCAATCCCATAAACAGGGTGGGGATATTCTCTTTGATGGCACCCTGCTGCAAGAGTGTTGCAAAGGTGTGCGCAGCCTCCTCCAAGTGGTTGCCGGCAATGGCTTTGATGGCCTGGTTTTCCTCGTCGAACTTGTCTATCATCTTTGGATAGCCCACGATAATGCGGCTGGGGTAGAGATTGTCGTAGAGTGCCTTGCTCTCGCGCAGGAATTCGGGCGAGAAGAGCAGACGGAATTTGTGCGTGGTGTCCCAGCCCATCTCCTTGAACTTGCGGGCATATTTTACATACAGGCTGCGGCAGTAGCCCACGGGGATGGTGCTCTTGATTACCATTGTTGCCTGTGGATTTACCTCGAGTACCAGGTCTATGACATCCTCGATGTGGTGGGTGTCGAAGAAATTCTTCTGCGGGTCGTAGTTGGTGGGGGCTGCAATGACAATGAAGTCGGCATTGCTGTATGCCTCGCGTCCATCGAGGGTGGCACGCAGGTTTAGCTCTTTCTCGGCAAGGTATTTCTCGATGTAGTCGTCCTGAATGGGCGATATACGGTTGTTGATTTTTTCTACTTTTTCGGGGATTACGTCAACGGCAATAACCTCGTTGTGCTGTGCGAGCAATGTGGCAATGCTCAAGCCTACATAGCCTGTACCTGCAACTGCAATTTTCATAATTCAAGTTTTTTGTTTTACATTGTTGCAACCGGTGGTATTGAACCACAGACATTGTTGTGTCCCACCTGTGCGGTTGCATCCTTGTTGTATAAATCAGTTTCGCCTTATCCTTATTTGGATGGCATTCTTGATTGGTGTGTCGTTGATGATGACAAGATAGCCGCCACCTCCGGCACCTGTGATTTTGTAGCCTTTGACGCAATCTTTGTATTCATCGATTGCCTTTTGCACGTGTGGCGATATCATATTGGGGAACATTGCCACTTGTGCATTGAACGAGGCTGTGCAGGCCTTGCCCCAGGCGTTGATGTCGCGTGCGTTGATTGCTTTCCAACACTCATCGGCTGCTTTGGCAAGAGCTTTGGCATTTGCTTCATTGATGTCTGTGTCGGCAAGCACGTCGTAGCTGTTATCGCGCGGAGCAAGCGGTATGAGCCACAGGTTCTTCTCAATGAAGTCGAGAACGTCGCTGTCTTTTACTGTCTCAATGCTCTCGGGCCAATATCCGCCGTCATAGTTCAGGCGGTTGAGGCACGGCATAACAATGCCGATGGCGTCCTGTGAGCCGCTGATATATGGGCTGCCCGGTGGGTTCTCGTAACGGAACACCATCTTTGCAAGTGTTTCGCGGTCGCCCTCGGGGATGTCGACGTGCCACATCTCAATGGCGGCTTTTCGTGACGATGTGCTCATTCCGCCACGATTGTTGAAGTCGTAGTCGGGCTCAATGCTGATGGTCAATACCGGTCCGCCTGAGTATTTGCTCACATAGGGCTGGTCGAGCCAGCCACCGGCAAGGTCGATGCGGTATGGTATCTTGCACTCCTGTCGCAGTGCTGTTGTTGAGCGTGTCGGCAGTCCGGCCTCGGGTATGCGTGTGCTCACCATCAACTCTATGCCGTTCTCTTCACAGAAACGCTTTTTGCCGGGTGTATAGCCGTCGCTGTTTACAAAGAAGATGTCCGGTTTAAGTTGCTTTACGTCCTCCTCAAAATCCAACATTCCACTTCCGCTGTTTATGAACGCGTCTTTTACATATCTGATGGCTTTTACCATATAAAGGCGTTCCTGCTCGGTGTTGATGGTCTTTCGGTCTTTGAGCTCTTTGATGGTTGCATCCGAGCCAATGCCGACGTATAGGTCGCCGTGTGACGATGCTTCCTTAAAGAATGCTACGTGCCCCGAGTGGAGCATATCGTAGCAGCCCGATACAAATACTTTTTTGTTGCTCATAAGTTGTGTATGTTATACCCGGAGCGTGTGGCTGCTTGTGTAGCCTACGCTTCCGGGGTGTTTGCTCATAATCCGCTTTCCGGCGTTTTTACTTCTTGTAAATTCCGCAGAAGTCAAGGATAATCTTGTTCTCGTCCCAAGGCAAGGTCTTGAACTGGTCGTGTGCTGTGAGCATTACAACGATATCAGCCTTGTCGAAAGCCTCCTTGTAATCGGTGAGCTTGAACTGCTTGTGCTCCTCGACATTTGGCTCGACAATGAGGATGTCGGCATTGTTGCACATCTGTATTACTTTGCCCACAATGGTCTTTGACGGTGATTCACGCAAGTCGTCGATGTTTGGCTTGAATGCCAGGCCCATCATTGCCACAACGGGCTTGCGTCCGTTCTTGAGCTCGAACTCAAGCATTGTGCTCTTCACCTTCTCGGCACACCAGAAGCTCTTGTAGTTGTTGATGTTGCGGGCTGTTGCGATAATCTTGCTCTCGGCAGGGTAGTCGGCTGTGATGAAGTAGGGGTCTACTGCAATGCAGTGGCCGCCAACACCGCAACCGGGCTGAAGGATGTTCACGCGCGGATGCTTGTTTGCAAGGTTGATTAGCTCCCAAACGTTGATGCCTGCCTTGTCGCAGATGAGTGAAAGCTCGTTGGCGAATGCAATCTGCACGTCGCGGCTACTGTTCTCGGTGAGCTTGCACATCTCGGCTGTGCGGCTGTTGGTCTTGTGCAGTTCACCTTTTACAAACTGAGAGTAGAACCCGATGGCTTTGTCGGTTGACTCGGGGTTCAAACCACCGATAACGCGGTCGTTGTGAACAAGCTCGTAGATTACATTGCCGGGGAGCACACGCTCGGGGCAATATGCGATGAATATCTTGTCCTTGAGCTCGGGGCGCTCGGTGAAGATGATGTTTGCCATCATCTCTGTAGTGCCGACTGGTGATGTTGACTCAATTACGTAAAGGTCTCCCTCCTTGAGCAAAGGAAGTACCGCACGTGTCGCAGCTTCGACGTATGAAACATCGGGCTCGTGGTCGCCTTTGAAAGGTGTCGGAACAACCATAAAATATGCATCGCTCAACTGCGGAGTGGTGTAGGCCTTGAACTTGCCGTCAGCGATAACCTCCTGTAACATCTCCTCCATACCCGGTTCAATGATGTGGAGTTTACCCTGGTTGGTCACTTCTACTACTTTGGGGTTGATGTCGACGCCGACAACGTCAATGCCGTGTTTGGCTGCGATAATTGCTGTTGGGAGGCCAATGTAGCCGAGTCCCATAAAACAAGCTTTCATAAGTGTGTTGTTTTTATTTGATGTTTATTGTTTCAATGTGTCAACGATTCTGCCGCAAGCCAAGCCGTCGCCGTATGGGTTCACAGCCTTGCTCATTGCGTCATAGTGTGCCCGGTCGTCGAGCAGAGCCGATACCTCGCCTACAATCTTGTCATAGTTTGTACCCACAAGCTTTACGGTGCCGGCTTCGAGTGCCTCGGGGCGTTCGGTGGTGTCGCGCATTACAAGTACGGGCTTGCCAAGTCCGGGTGCTTCCTCCTGAATTCCGCCGCTGTCGGTGAGAACGATGTTGCTCTTCTCCATCAGATATACGAATGAGAGATACTCAAGCGGTTCAATGAAGAACATATTGCCAAGGTTGCTAAGGTCTTCGCCAAAGACCTCGTGAATGGGCTTGCGCACATTGGGGTTGAGGTGCATTGGATAAACGAAGTCTACATCGGGGTACTTTTGTGTGAGGTCGCGTATGGCGGTGCACATATTGATGAAGCCGTCGCCAAAGTTCTCTCGGCGGTGGCCTGTGATAAGTACCAGTTTCTTGCCGTCGGCAAGACGGTTTACATCGTAGCCGGCCTGTGCAAGCAGTGCCTTGAGCTCGCTGTTCAGTGCCTTGTCCTCTTTAATTTTATTAACGACCCAATAGAGCGCGTCGATGACGGTGTTGCCGGTGACGGTGATGCTCTCCTCTGCCACAGCTTCGCGCAGAAGGTTTGCCTTGCTGAGTGGAGTGGGTGCGAAATTGTATGTTGCAATGCGTCCGGTAATCTGACGGTTCATCTCCTCGGGCCACGGGCTGTAGATGTTGTGTGTGCGCAAACCTGCCTCGACGTGTCCGACTGGAATCTGCTGATAGAATGCAGCAAGGGCTGCTGCTGTGCTTGTGGTTGTGTCGCCGTGCACAAGGACAACATCGGGCTGTGCCTCTTTGAGGACGTCGCGCATACCTGTGAGCACACGGGCAGTGACATCGTAGAGGTCCTGTCCCTGTTTCATTATGTTCAAATCATAGTCCGGAGTTATCTCAAACAACTGCAACACCTGGTCGAGCATCTGACGGTGCTGGCCAGTTACGCATACGATGGTCTTGAATGTTTCGGGGTGCTTCTGGAACTCTTTCACCAGCGGAGCCATCTTGATGGCCTCGGGGCGTGTTCCGAATACTAGCATTACTTTCTTCATATCTTCTTAATGTTTTTCTTCTTTTTTTTGTATTTCCCAAAACATTGGAAGGTGGCTGTTTTGCCTGGCAGCCCTTGGTCTGTTCCCTCGCCATCCTTACGGTGCTGTGCCGTCGTGTTTATTGGAGGTTTCCAATGCTTTTCTCAATGTTTTGTCTGTTTGGTTGTTGTGCGCAAATGTATCTGCGCTGTAAATCAACTTCAAAGGTAGATGTTTTTATTTGTTATTGCAAGTATTATTTGTGTTTTGTTCTGTTTTTTTGTTATATGGACTGGGTTGGACTGTGTTGCAGCGTGTCTTTGCTGTGAGTGTTTTTTGTGTGGGGGGGTATAAATGTAGGTGGTTTTCGGGTGAACAATGTTGTGATTAATGACGTTTTTTATGCAGTTGCTTTCTTTTGCTTGTTTTTGTTTTGTTTTGCGCTTTGTTTTGTGTGAAAATATTTTTGTTTTTTTTCTTGTGTGTGTCGCAATAAAATACGACCTTTGCAGACATATCAGAAAAAGCGTTTTATGATTAATAGAGTTCTTATTCGTCTAAAGGTGGTGCAGATTGTTTATGCATACTACAAAAACAGTGGCAAGAGTTTGAGAGCTGCCGAGGATGAAATGTTTTTCAGTTTATCAAAGGCTTATGACCTTTATCATTATCTGTTGCTGCTTATGCCCGGTGTTACAAACTATGCAGCAGACAGAGTTTCGTTCCTCAGTATGAAAGTGCGTCCTACTGAAAGTGATAAAAATCCGAACTTGAAGTTTGTGAACAATAGATTTGTTGCTCAGTTGGGACAGATAGAACAGCTTGTCAAGTTCTCGGAGAGAAGCAAACTCAACTGGGTTGACAATTCCGATTTCTTGCGTCGTCTGCTCGACAGGATTGAGGCCAGCGATATCTACAAGGAGTATATGGAGTCGGGAGTGGATAGCTATGACGAGGACAAGGAGTTGTGGCGCAAGTTGTACAAGGCTTTTGTCTTTGACAATGAGGAACTTGATGAACTGTTGGAGGAGCAGAGCCTTTATTGGAACGATGACAAGTCTATTGTTGATACCTTTGTGATTAAAACAATAAAGCGTTTCGAAGAGGGTGATTTCGGGAATCATTTGTTGTTGCCCGAGTATAAGGATGATGCTGACAAGGAGTTTGCCTGCAAGCTTTTCCGCAATGCTATAACAAATGCCGAGGAGTATCGTAAATTGATGAGCGAGAGTTCAAAGAACTGGGATATGTCGCGCTTGGCATTTATGGATGTTGTGATTATGCAGGTGGCATTGGCCGAGCTGATGACGCAGAATGATATTCCGCTGTCGGTGACGCTGAACGAGTATGTGGAGATTGCCAAGCATTACAGCACTGCAAAGAGTGGCTCGTTTGTAAATGGTTTGCTCGATGCCATCACAAAGAACTTGCGTGCGGCCGGAAAGATAAACAAGTAACAATTTTTGATAAACTAAATTTTTTGAATTATGGTATTTATGCAAGCCGAATCAGTTGTTGAGACTGCTGTTGACACTGTGGCACAGGAACCAAGCGGAGTTGCTGCTTTCTTGGGTAATCCTTTGTTTATGTTCGTTATAATCATTGCTATAATGTATTTTCTGATGATTCGTCCACAGCGCAAGCGTCAGAAAGAGATTGAAAACTTCCGTCGTAGCCTACAGCCCGGTATGGAGGTTGTTACCAGCGGTGGTATATATGGTAAAATCAAGGAGATTGATGGCTCTATTGTTGTGGTTGAGATTGCTCACAATGTGAATGTCCGTGTTGACATTTCGGTGGTGTTTGCTAATCCCGGTGCAATGAAAGAGGAGGGCAAGTGAGCCTTGAAATGAAAATTGCAGAATAGTTTTGGATATAGATTCCTTAAAAAAGGCTTTTGAAAAAGCCAAGGGGAACAACCTTGTTGTTTTTCTCTTCTTTTTATTAGTCTCGTGTAGTCTTTGGTTGTCGTTGACCCTTAATAGAGTATACGAGACTGATATTTGTGTGTCGGTACGTGTGGATAATATCCCCGATGGTATTTTGCTTGAGAATGAGGGCGATGTCGCAACACGTGTGGTGTTGAGGGGTGAAGGTACGGACCTTTTTGGTTATCTTTTTGATGATGGCATCACTGTGCCGGCTGATTATTCCGAGTTCAACCGCAAGGGAGGGCGTCTGGCAATGCCGACAAATGTGATAAGAGGCAGGGTTATTGAACAGCTTGGTCCGACATTGTCGATAAAGAACTTCTTGACCGACTCGGTTGTGGCCGCTGTCAAGCGGGTTACAGCCGTTGTTCCGGTGAAGAAAAACCGTCTCGACCTGAGTGCAGTGAAGGGGTGTGAGATTGTCTCGGTGAAATACAACCCCGAGAGTGTGCGCATAACGGCACTCGTTGACGAGGTGTCGGGGATTAGGGATGTGCGTACACCTGTATTTGCTTGTGATGGCCTCGCCGGTGACACGGTATTTGAACTCTCTTTTGTGCCCGGAAAATATATTGAGGTGCATCCCGAGATGGTTCAGGTAAACGTTGGTGTCTCAAGGTATGTCGATGGGCTTGTTTCTGTACCGGTGGAGTATGTGAAATTTCCAAGTGATGTCGACCTCGGTGTAATGCCCAGGGATGTTGATGTCAAGTACGAGGTGCTTGAGATTAACAGGGATAAAGTGAAGTCTACTGATTTCTCTGTCCAATTGTTTTTTGACGATTATGCTTATTGTGTGATGGCCGGTAGGCCCGGAGACCTTGAAAAAAGGTTTGTTGTGTCTTCGCTATCTCCTTTTGTGAGGAATGCTATGGTGGTGGGTGTTGAACGTCTTGACACTGCTGCTGTTATCAATACTGCTGAATTTGAATTATGGTAGTGCTTGCTGTTGTCGGTGGAATAGGTAGTGGAAAGTCTGTTGTCTCACGTATGCTTGAGATAATGGGTGTTCCTGTGTATGACTGTGATAGCCGCGCAAAAGAGTTGATGGTGAAAGACTCCACAATCATAAAGGAACTCAAGCGTATGTTTGGCGAAGAGTGCTATGATGCCGGTGGTGAGTTGGACCGCAAGTATCTTGCGTCGCGCATTTTTGTTGACGAGAGGAATACTAAGCGTGTAAACGCTTTGGTGCATCCGGCTGTGAAGAATGACTTCTGTGTCTGGGTGCAGCAACAGAGTGTTCCGGTTGTTGCGGTTGAGACAGCGTTGCTCTACGAGTCGGGGATGGAGGATGTTGTGGATAGAGTGCTTGTGGTGTGGACAGATGCGGAAACGGCGATAACCCGCACTATGAAACGTAGTGGAATGACGCGTACGCAGGTTCTTAACCGAATGATGAAACAGATGACGGTTGATGATTTGCTGCTCTTGTCGGACTATTCGATATACAATGGTGGTAACAATGCTATTTTGCCCGATGTCGTGACGTTGCTTGATGAACTTGGCGGGTTGTCTTGAAATTGTGCAATCTACGGCATTTCTTGTCTGCGGTTCAAAATATTAAAAAGTGTATAAAATTTTGTAAAAAGAAAATCGCTCTGTATCTTAGCGGAGATTTTGAAAAAACAATAACACAAATTGCAAAATAATATGAATATGTTTGAAACAGTTTTGACTATTTCGGGTAAGCCCGGTTTGTATCGTCTGTTGTCACACGGACGTAATATGTTTATTGTGGAGTGCGTTGATGCTTCAAAGAAGCGTGTTCCGGTGTATAACAGTGACCAGGTTGTTATGCTTGACGATATTGCAATATACACTGATACCGAGGAGATTCCTTTGAGAAATGTCTTTGCTAAGATTTATGAGAAAGAGAATGCCGTGTTGCCTTTTGATTTGAAGATGGCGACTCCCGAGGAACTTGTGGAGTATTTTGCTACAATTATACCTGATTATGACCGTGAACGTGTCTATTTGACACATATTAAAAAAATGTTCTCTTGGTATAATATCCTTGTGGCTAACGGCGTAGTGGATTTTGTGGCCGAGGAGCAGGAGGGCGAAAAGAATAGTGCTGCTGAATAAATAATAGTCGGATACTATGAAAAAGACTGTTTTTTCTTTGATGCTGATGCTTGCTGTTGCGGGCAGTGTCTCGGCGCAGTCGTGGAAAGACCTCTTGGGCAAGGCTGCCAGTGAGGTTGTCAGCGAGGTCTCTTCAACTAATACCGGCAGTGCCGTTACTAATGTCCTGGGAGCTCTCTTAGGTAACTCTCTCACACTCTCCGATGCAGCATTGGAAGGTACTTGGGATTACGAAGGAGTAGCTTGTATATTGGAAAGCGAGAATGCGCTCTCTAATTTGGGCGGTTCTTTGGTGACAGGTACTTTGGAGTCAAAACTCGATGGATTGTTCTCGAAAGTTGGTATTTCAAAAGGTCAGTGTTCTTTTACTTTTGTGAAAGATGGAACCTGTGTTATCAATGTGAAAGGTTTTGACTTGCCGGGAAAATATGAGCTTAATGCTGAGGAAAAGGTGATTGTGTTCTCATTTATGTATGACAGTATGCCTGTAAAGACATACGTTGCTTATGAGATACAGAACTTGAATGTGGTGTTCAAGGCAGATCGATTGCTTGGATTTATAAAGAATGTTGTCTCTTATTTGTCGAAGAGTGGTTCAGGCGTGTCGTCGGGCGAGGTACAGGCTTTGACAAGCACAGTCGGTACTGTTGGCTCTTTGCTGAACAACTATGATGGTATGATGCTTGGTGCCAAGCTAAAAAAGTCGGGCGTCTCTAACGAGGGTAGTGCTGCAAGCGGAAATGCCGGGAATGCAGTAAACAGTACCGGTGAGAAGGTTCTCAAAGGTCTGGGTGGCTTGTTCAAGTAAGAAGAAGGTAAATATTATACACAGATTAAGAGGGCGGCAAATTTACCGCCCTCTTAATCTGTGTATAATATTTACCTTCTTCTTACTTGAACAAGCCACCCAGACCTTTGAGAACCTTCTCACCGGTACTGTTTACTGCATTCCCGGCATTTCCGCTTGCAGC
>JAFYWV010000114.1 GCA_017546505.1 Bacteroidaceae bacterium | reverse complement strand
TATTTTCTTTTGATTGAGCATAGCGGGCTATGCGATTGAAAAAGAAATAGAAAGATTACAACAAAAAACGTAAAGCACGCAAAAGTTCAGAAAAGAGTGTATAAACTTAGTACGAACGTGGAATTTTTAGAAGTTGCCTTATATTGCTCTACTTCTTTTTGCCTATGTGCAACACCATATCTTGGTCCTGATACAGCACTTCGTATTCCAACAAGCTTCTTACAGTCTCCACTATATGGCTTTCCTCCATGGTGGAAAAGCATTCCACCACCTGCCTTACGTTCATGGGTCTGCTGCCCACAATCTCCACTATCCTCGTCTTAACCTCGTCGACATCTGCCGTGCTGCTCTTTTTCCTATTGCCTATACAGGCGTCGCACCTGCCACAGTCGGTATTGGTTTTCTCCTCAAAGTAGTCTAGCAGCAGTCGGCTACGACAATGAGTTATGGCAGTGGCATAAGCCACCATAGCATTCTTCCTTTCTACAGCCCGTTGTTTCAACGTCTTGTAGTTACTATCTTTCAGGTACAAATCGTCGACGTCGACCCTTGGCGAGGTGAATATTATCTTGGCTTTGTCGCTCTTTTGTTGGTATACTATCACCTGCATCTTTTCCAAGTGTTTCAGCATCTTTTCCACCTCTGCCGTCTCGTAGTGCAACAGCTTTGCTATCTGCACCTCGCTTATAGGCACAAAGTCGGTAAACATACCACCATATAGTCGCAACATCAGCTTTATCAGCACATCATATCGGGCATTGTCCACCTGAAAGGCATACAGATCTTGTTTGTTCATCATCATGTACACCTTAGAGTTCATATCCTGCCTGTCGGGCAACGACAACAACCCTTCTTTTTCCAGAAACTTAAGCGAACTTACAAAAGGCAGCACCTTGAACCTATATGTGTCGCATATCTCGGCAATGTCGAAGTCGAATGCCAAGTCGCAACCCGCACCCATAGGTATCTTAAAGTAGTTGCACACTCCTTTGTATACGTTTCGTATGTATTGCATTGTAGGGTAGCTGTTTTCCAACCCCTCTTCCAATGCGTCTATATCATGTTGGTTGTATAGCATTACGGCGTATGCCAATCTCTCGTCTCTACCTGCCCTTCCAGCCTCTTGGAAGTAGGCTTCTATGGTCTCGGGCAAATCCAGATGCACTACATACCTCACATCTTGCTTGTCGATACCCATGCCGAACGCGTTGGTAGCCACTATCACCTCCACCTTCCCTTCGTGCCATCGCTGTTGGTGCTTGTCGCGGTCTTTGGCCGGCATACCGGCGTTGTAGTAGGTAGCAGCCACGCCTTGCGATGCCAGATACTGTGCCACCTCTTGCGTACGTCTGCGGTTACGAACATAAACAATGCCGCTACCTCTCACCTTGCGTATTATCTTCAGCAGCCGCCCATACTTGTCCTCTTCTCGAAACACCATATAGACCAAATTACTACGATAAAAACTTTTTCTGAACACCTTGCTGTCGCGTCCAAAGCCCAGCTTGTCTTTTATATCCTCCACCACATTGGCTGTCGCCGTTGCCGTCAGTGCCACCACAGGCACCATAGGATGATAACGTCGAGCCTCTGCAATGTCCAGATAAGGCGGACGGAAGTCGTAGCCCCACTGCGATATACAGTGAGCCTCGTCGACAGCTATCAGCGACACACGCATCTGCTTGAAGTGCTCGATAAACATCCTGTTCTTAAGTCGTTCGGGCGATACATATAGTATCTTTATCTTTCCATGCACACAGTTGTTCAGCACTATCTCCACCTCTACCCTGTTCATTCCCGACACTATTGTGGCAGCAGGTATGCCCCTCTTCTTCAGGCTCTCTACCTGGTCGTTCATCAGAGCTATAAGAGGCGACACCACCACGCATATACCGTCGAGCATCATGGCCGGCACCTGAAAGCACAACGACTTGCCGCCACCCGTAGGCATCAGCGCCAAAGTGTCGTGGCCTTGCAGCACAGCATCTATCACCTCGTGTTGCAGAGGACGAAAACTGTTGTAGCCCCAATATCTAGCCAATATGTCGGTTGCGGTATCCATGACAGGACGGCTATTTCACTATCGTTAGTTTGGCAAATTTAAGCATCAGTTGCTTTTCGCCCATCACTTCAAAAAATATTATCGCCTTTCGGCTGTCGCCATCACCTTCTATCCTCAGCACCTTGCCGTATCCAAACTTTTCGTGCTTCACCGTCATACCCACCTCTATAGCGTTTATGGCTGCCGGCGTATTGCCTTGCGTAGGCCCGTGCTGCACACGTTTCAGCGGCTCGGTGTTCAGCGTCTTGCGTTTGGTAAACATAGGCTTGGGCAAGCCTCCCACCTTGGGCAACACCTTCTTCTTGGTAGGCACGTCGATATATTTGGCGTCGATTTCTTCGACGAAACGGCTCAGCTCCTGAAACGATACGCTGCCGAACTGGTACCTGCTGTTGGCATACGACAACGTCAGCATCTTCTCGGCACGTGTCACAGCCACATAGAACAACCTGCGCTCTTCTTCCAACTCCTGACGGCTCGATATCGACATTGCCGATGGGAAAAGATTCTCTTCCATGCCTACCACATACACATAGGGGAACTCCAAACCCTTGGCAGCATGTATAGTCATCAGCGCCACCTTGTCGGTGTCTTCGTTCTCGCCCTCTTCGTCGGTAAGCAGCAGCACCTGTTGCAAAAACAAATCCAAGGTCTTGATCTGCAACTCTTCTTCGCCTTCGGGTGTTATTATATCCTCTTTCTCGCAAAATTCCTGTATACCGTTCATCAACTCCTCGATGTTCTCTATACGGTTAGCATTGTCGGGATCTTCGTCTTCTTTCAAAAAACGTATTATTCCCGACTGCATTATTATCTGCTTAGCCAGGTCGTAGGCGTTAAGAACGGCAAGCTGTGCCGTTGCCGATTTTATCATCATCACAAAATCGTTTATCTTGTTCATCGTGCCGGTGTTTATCCCCAGTCCGAAAGTCGATAGGTTTTCCATCACCGTCCACACACTTATGTCGTTGTCGGCAGCTGCCACCCTTATCCTGTCCATAGTCGTTTGTCCTATACCACGGGCAGGGTAGTTGATGACGCGTGCCAAGGCTTCGTCGTCGTAGTTGTTGACCACCAAACGCAGATATGCCAACACATCTTTTATCTCTTTGCGCCTATAGAACGACAAACCGCCGTATATTTTGTATGGTATCTTCATCTTACGCAACGCCTCTTCCACCGCCCTCGACTGTATGTTGGTGCGGTAAAGAACGGCAAAGTCGCTATACTGCAAGTCCATCTCGGCTTTGCTGTCTGCTATCGAGTTGGCCACCATAAAGCCCTCCTCACGTTCGTCGTCGCCATTGAGCAGACGTATGCGGTTGCCGGCAATGTTGGCAGTCCATATCTCTTTCTTTATCTGGTCCTTGTTGTTGGATATTATGCTGTTGGCAGCATTCACTATGTTCTGTGTCGAACGGTAGTTTTGTTCCAACTTAAACAGCTTGACAGTAGGATAGTCGCGTTTAAAGTTCAGTATGTTTTGAATATTTGCACCTCTGAAAGCATATATACTCTGAGCATCGTCGCCCACCACGCAGATATTTTCGTAGCGTGCAGCCATCTTTTTCACTATCAGGTATTGCGAAAAGTTTGTGTCCTGATACTCGTCGACCAATATATGCCTAAAACGTTCTTGGTATTTGTACAACACCTCGGGGAAGTCGCGTAGCAATACGTTCATATTATACAACAAGTCGTCGAAGTCCATAGCCATCGAATTGCGAAGCCTTTGGTTGTATTGCTTGTATATCTCACCAATCATAGGCTTGCGAGCAGCAGCGTCGCTCTGCTGTATCTCGGCATTGTTCATATAATCGGCTACCGATATCAGATTGCTCTTGGCCATCGATATACGCCCCAACACATAGCCCACATTGTATGTTTTAGGGTCTAGATTCAACGTTTTAATTATCTGCTTTATAGCACTCTTGCTATCATCGGTATCGTATATGGTAAACGAGGGTATGTACCCCAGCTTCTCGGCTTCGAAACGTAAAATCTTGGCAAAAACAGAGTGGAACGTACCCATCCAAATATTGCGAGCAGCATTTCCTACCAGTTTTATAATACGCTCTTTCATCTCGGCGGCAGCCTTGTTGGTAAACGTAAGTGCCAATATCTGAAAAGGATCTACACCCTCTTCTATCAAATGGGCTATACGATAGGTAAGGGTACGAGTCTTGCCC
>JAFYWV010000113.1 GCA_017546505.1 Bacteroidaceae bacterium | reverse complement strand
TCCTGATTGCATACGAGGTTCTCGGCTGCTGCCAAGAATGTCTCATAGTACAATGGGTTAGAGAGCTGCATACCGCCACGGTTATTGCTATTCCAGTAGCTACGACGGTAGTTACCGCTCTGGCCATAACCACCTACAGGGCCCAACCATGCACCGATACCGGCACCCATCTCCTTTGCAAGAGCCGACATATCACGCATCTCGTTAGGGAAACCACTGTGGAATGTCCAAGGACCATAGTTATCCCAACCGTCATCGATTACGAATGCAGCAGGAGCAACGCCATATTTGTCGTAGAAGTTTGTCTTCCAGTTGTTCAATACATCAAGAACCTGAGCTGCAGTCATATTTGTATGCTCTTGACCGGGAGCCGCATTGTTGCGGTTGATATTGAGCTCGTACCAACTGATGTAGCAAGGATATGCCCTCCAGGGCACTGCGCGCTCACGCTCACTGTATGCAAGGAATGAACGGCGCTTCTGAGTGTTGCGGATATTCGCATCGCTCTGCTTGCCATCCTGTGCCACAAGACCAACTACAGCACCAACCTTCCAGGTCTCACCTGCAGCAAGTGTAGTGTTACGGCTCCAGCGACCCTGGATACCAACAACTGCTGTATTCACAACAACACCCTCCTTAGCCTCAAGTATCTTTACAGTCATTGTACTTGAAGCATCGATAGACTCGCTCTTGTTTTCAACAAACACACGCACTGTGAATGTACCGTCGTATGGTGCATTGAATGTAAATGTATTGTCACTGTGCTGGCCACCCGAATAACCGCTGTGATAGTCGTTGGCAGCAATGTCGCCGTTTGAAGCCACCAAATCGGCACCACCGAAGTTCAAGCGGTGGTTACCGCTTGTGTACTTCACCTCAACCTCAACCTTCTGGTTCTTCTTGAGGGTAACGTTTGTCATCTTGTATGCAAGAACATTCGGATAGCTTGCACCGGTAGCCTCTGTTACACGACCCGGAACATCAGCCTGTGCAACCTGTGCCCAAGAAGATGCTGTCAAAGAAGCACTCTTTGTATCCTTCAAAATCCAAGAATCCTCTTCGCCCGTAGCCCCGCCAACAGTGTTGTAAGCTGTTGGAGTCTCAAGACCTGCAAAAATCTTGTTGCTAACAAGTGTCGCACCGCGTGTGTTGCCCACAACCTTTGGAGTTGAGCCGGCAGCCTGCGTATCAACATTGTAAATCATTGGAATGACATTGAACATATCAACATCATTCACGCCCTTGAGCTCCATCTCGGTGCGGATATAGTGGCTACCATCGCGCAACACAGCACGCCAAACAATCTCAATCTTCGCACCCTTGTATGTGTACTCATAGTTTGCAACCAAAGCAACACCGGCAAAGTGCTCGGCACCACCAATAGCAGTCTTGTTGGCAGCGAGAGTCTTTGTTTCAACGCTCTTCAGTGTCATTGCCGAAGCAGAAACATTGTCACCGCTACCGAATGCAACTGTGAAAGGCTCAGTACCAGCTACAAGATCCATAGCCTTTGAGCCGGCAAAGTAGAGAGCATCGCCCAACTTCATCCAGCTGGCTGCAAGCACCTTGTTGCTGAGTGTATAGACGTCGTTCTCTTCCTTGAGGCTTGCAGCACCTACATTCTCCTGCTGTTTTGGATAAACCCAAGCATTTGTGTAAGGCTCGCAATCATCCTGCACAGGCAATGTTGCCACATTCACAGTGATGGTGTTCTCAACATCGTTTACCGAAAGAACTGCAAACTTTCCCTCGGGTGCTATAATAGTAACAGTACTCCTGTCGAGTGAGCCCTCCACTGTGATAGTAGAGCCATTGGCATACTCCGTACCGGCGATTGTCAATTTAACACCTTCGGGAACAGAGATTGTGTAAGTGCGCTCTACAATCACCTGCTCGGCAAAAGTATAGCGGCTACCACCATCCTTTGAGCCATTGTCGGTCCAAAGACCAAGTGTCTTACCCGAGCAAGCAGCTACACCACCGAAATAGTTCAGATAGATAGCCTGCGCACTGCCCGCAGTAGTGTAAGGTGAAATCTGATAGTTGTCACCTGAATAATTATCTACCTTGAAATAAGCACCCTCTACCTTAGTGTCGCTCATTTTAATGAAAGAGGCACCTGTGCTGTAGCTAGATGCTTTAGTGTAAGAAAGCCACTGCTTTGCATTGTGGCTGTAAATGTAGTACGCACCACTGACGCCATCCACCGCATAGAATGCAAAGAGGCCGTTCTCGGCATCACCCTCAACCGGAGTAGTAGTCGGGCTTACATAAGCACCATTACCACTCACCATTGTGTAGACGTGCTCCGGCTTGCCCGCAGTAGGCAAAGTTGTCGAAGCCGTCACCTTGTCGGCGTATGCCTGTGTCGAAAGACACAACGCAGCCAACATTAATGAGAAAAATTTCTTCATAAGTTAAACATTAATGGTTAGTATAAAATTAAAAAAAATCCTTATTTTATAATACGCTCGCAAGGCTGTGTCAAATGACACAGCCTTATGAACCTAAAAACTAATATAATGATAAAACCACTATACTCATTAATTATTGATTATAAAATACTTATCAAGCAACCCCAAGAGTTCCTTGCTTTTGTATTATTTTTACCCCCATTGGCTCGCTTTGCTTTATCGCAACCCGCGGGGCGCAACCCTTTAACAGTTCCACTGCCCGAATACCCCTCCGTCCTTCGGACACCTCCCCTAATTTAGTGGAGGACTAGCTGTCGGCTTGCCGACTGAGGGGAAAGAGTGCTGCCTGCGACCTTTTGCTACAAAGCTCACCGATAGGTCAATTTGTGGATTAGTTCCAAAGATTACCCCATTTTTGATGCGTGGCTTAACGAGACCCGCACGGCGTGACCGATGTCCACGCTACGTGCGACCAACCTCTGCACGCATCAAAGGAGCCACCTTGTGTCTCCACTACGTTCGTGGGGTTTGGAAATTAATTCCAAAGATTACCCCACTCACCGCGGTTGTTGCCACCAAGCTGACCGCCGTTTGAGGTATCTACTGTCTTTTCGTTATCCAATTTCAATGATGCTGCAAGCATTGTCTCTGCTGCAACGCTAACCTCTGTTGCAAGAGGTGATACATAATTCTTCTTCATATATCGTTTAAATTTTATTTTTTTAGAGTCCCTAAAGGTCTTTAGAGTCCTTAAAGACCCTAATGACCTTATAGTAATATTACTTAACCAATACCTTTTTGCCACCTACAATGTAAATACCAGGAGCTGTAATCTCCTCTACACGGCGGCCTGTGATGTCATAAACAGTTTTCACATTTCCATTTTCAGTTTTCACCTCGGTAATACCTGTTGTGCCCTCGCCGAAACGGAAGCTGTAAGAAGCAGCGTTCAAACCGACAGCCTTTGGCAAGTATGCCTTGTGGCTGTTGTTCTTCCAAGCAGTGTTGTCCTGCTGGTTCTTTGTAGCGGTGTAGAAGCCAACTTCATTATCAACAATACCAAGTACATAAGCATCATCTGTGATGTATGTTGCTGCTACTGTACCACGGAGTGCGTTACCCTCATAAACTGTGTTATCCTCTGATATTGGAAGATAGTAAGTTCCCTCTTCAGCAGCAAGTACAACACCTACATTTGGAGAAAATGATATAACAATCTCCTCCAAATCAGCCCAACCGTCTTCATTGACTGAAACGGTGTAAGCT
>JAFYWV010000112.1 GCA_017546505.1 Bacteroidaceae bacterium | reverse complement strand
ATTTTTCCCGTGTGCCGAGTTCTTTGGTACTTTCTGTCACACAGAAAGTACATATAGCAAAAACTACAGAAAGAATATAAGACAACTGAACAAGGTTAAAATTGCGAGTAAGTGTGGGCATATTTACCCACAAAGTGAGCGGAAGCAATTTCAAAAAAAGTTAAAACTACAATCAATTCTATAAATCAATAGACTATCCCCCAGGCTTAAAGCAAACCGGGGCATCCACACCTTTTTACGACTGAGCCAAAGAAAGACTTGACTAAAAATACAAGAGAACGATTAAGGTTGAGAACAGCTGCAGAATGAAATACAAATGGGAAATGATTATACGCTACTCCCTCGGAGTTTACAGATGAACCGACATTTACGTAGATTTTAAGTTTGCGTCAACAACTATATTATTTCCCGCTTTTTCACCACACAAGTAGAAAGGATTTTGATTTTTTGATTTTTGTTTAGCAAAAACAAAATCTCTTCCGAAGAGATGTACAATTTTGGTAAAATTACATAAAAAATCGTAAATAAGTGCTAATCAGCCAAAAAATATTATAATTCAGCAATATATAAGTTTTGAATGTTTATTATTTGTTTAGCAAAAAAGCTGATAGCCAACAGTTATAATGTTGGTTATCAGCAAACTGCTGTTTTGCAAATCTCTCTTCGGAAGAGTATAACAAAAACAAACAAAATAATAAACATTTAAAGTACTATTATGAAGAAACTGAATCTTTTATTTGCAGCACTAATGTTAGTGTGCTGTGTGGGAATGGCAAAAGCTGAAGAGGTAACCATCGATGGTATAAAATACGATGTAGTTACTAAAGCTAAACTGGCAACAGTAATTAGTGGTGGCAATTATTCCGGAGATATTATCATACCAAGCGAAATTACACACAACAATGTAGTATACAGCGTTACAAGCATTGGAGACGGTGCGTTCAAGTATTGCAGAGGGCTTACAAGCATTACTATCCCTAACAGCGTTACAAGCATTGGAAATTATGCGTTCTATGAATGCTCCGGGCTTACAAGCATTACTATCCCTAACAGCGTGACATTTATTGGAAATTATGCGTTCAGTTTTTGCACAGGGCTTACAAGCGTTATAATTGGCAACAGCGTTACAAGCATTGGAGAGTGGGCGTTCAAAGGTTGCACAAGGCTTACAAGCATTACAATACCTAACAGCGTTACAAGAATTAAAACGCAGGCGTTCTATAATTGCTCCGGGCTTACAAGCATTGTAATCGGTAACAGCGTAACAAGCATTGGATATTTGGCGTTCTATAATTGCTCCGGGCTTACAAGCATTGAAATCCCTAACAGCGTTACAAACATTGTAGAGAGCGCGTTCGAGGATTGCACAGGGCTTACAAGCATTACAATACCTAACAGCGTGAGATTTATTGGAAATGATGCGTTCTCTGGTTGCACCAGACTTACAAGCGTAACAATAGGCACCGGTGTGAAAGAAATTGGTTCGGAAGCATTTGCAAAATGCAGTAACCTGACAGATGTTTATTGCCTTGCAACATCTGTGCCATCAACATATTCAGACGCTTTCAATGAATCGTACCCCGAGTATATGACACTGCACGTGCCGGAAGAAGCAATCAACAGCTACAAAGCAACCGCACCCTGGAGCAGTTTTGGAACTGTTGTAACACTTGATGGAACAGAAACACCTAAATGCGCAACACCTACTGTATCATACAGCGACGGCAAACTCCTGTTCGAGTGTGAGACCGAAGGTGCTGAATTTATTACTGATGTAACTTGCAGCGACATAAAGAAATTCTATGACAGTGAAATCGCCTTCTCTGCGACATACAACATCAGCGTTTATGCAACAGCAACAGGCTACGAGAACTCTGATATTGTCAATGCAACGCTCTGTTGGATTGAATGTGAGTGCGATGGCGGTGACTACACAAATGTGATTGACATCCCGGCAAAGGCTGTGCTTGTAACATCAAGCAATGGCAGCATCAACATCAGTTGCTCACTCGATGGAGAGAGTGTTGCAGTTTACACAACGGCCGGCACGCTCATTGCCACAACAACCATTGAGAACGGCACAGCAACAGTTGCCACAGGGCTTTCAAAAGGCTCTGTTGCCATAGTGAACATTGCAGGCAAGAGCATAAAGGTCGCAGTCAATTGATAAAACAATAATATCATAACTCAAGAGCGAAGGGGCGGTTTGTCTCCCTTCGCTCTTGGTTTTATACAGAGCGCATCAAAAAATTATTTTCGGGATAAAATAAGCAGATTTTATTTTGCCGTCAATAATGTTTAAATTACCTTTGCATATAGTATGCCTGCGTGATAACACTCCACAGACAGAAAAATGAAAATCTACAAATTTAAATAATTAAAACTATGGATGTTATTAAGAATCTAATTGAGCGCGCTCAACAGAACAAGCAGCGCATCGTTCTCCCCGAGGGTACAGAGGAGCGTACATTGAAGGCTGCCGACAAGGCTGTAGCCGACGGTATTGCCGAAATCATTCTCCTGGGTAACAAGGAGGAAATCCTTGCCCTTGCACAGCAGCACGGTCTCGCCAACATTGAAAAGGCGACAATCATCGACCCCTGCAACAACCCCGACGCAGAGAAGTATGCAAACCTGCTTTTTGAATTGCGCAAGGCAAAAGGTATGACAATGGAGGATGCACAGAAGCTCGTTTGCAACCCATTGTATCTTGGCTGCCTCATCATAAAGAACGGTGATGCCGACGGCCAGGTGGCAGGTGCCCTGAACACAACAGGTAACGTGTTGCGCCCTGCATTGCAGATTATCAAGACGACTCCGGGCATCAGCTGCGTAAGCGGTGCAATGATGCTCATCACCAACGCAAAGGAGTATGGCGAGGACGGCGTTCTCTTTGTTGCCGACGTAGCCGTTACCCCACAGCCCGATGCAAACCAACTCTCACAGATTGCTGTGTGCACAGCACAGACAGCAAAGGCCATTGCCGGCTTTGAGGAGCCACGCGTTGCAATGCTCAGCTTCTCGACAAAGGGCTCGGCTAAGCACGAGATGGTGGACAAGGTGGTAGAGGCTACAAGACTTGCACACGAGCTCGACCCCGAACTGTCGCTCGACGGTGAATTGCAGGCCGACGCTGCGCTTGTTCCATTCGTTGGACAGAGCAAGGCTCCCGGTTCAAAGGTTGCCGGCAAGGCAAACGTTCTTGTGTTCCCCGACCTTGGCGCAGGAAACATCGGTTACAAGCTTGTTCAGCGCCTGGGCAACGCCGAGGCTATCGGCCCTGTACTCCAGGGTATTGCACGCCCGGTTAACGACCTTTCACGCGGTTGCTCAATAGAGGACGTATATATGATGATTGCAATCACAGCCAACCAGGCCATTGCAGCAAAGAAGTAAATAAAACAACCAACAATTAAAGATATAAAGAAATGAAAATTCTTGTATTGAACTGCGGTAGTTCATCAATCAAATATCAGCTCATTGACATTGAGTCAAAAGACGTGCTTGCAAAGGGTGGCATAGAGAAGATTGGCCTCGAGGGCTCATTCATCAAGTTCAACCTGCCAAACGGCGAAAAGGAGACAATCTTTGCATCCATTCCCGAGCACACCATTGGCGTACGTCTCATCTTCGACATACTCACAAGCGAGAAATTCGGTGCTGTAAATTCAATCGACGAGATTGACGCTGTCGGTCACCGTATGGTACACGGCGGTGAGAAGTTCAGCGCATCTACACTGCTCACCGACGAGGTTCTCGAGGTGTTCGAGGCTTGCAACGACCTTGCACCGCTACACAACCCTGCAAACCTCAAGGGCGTGAACGCAGTGAAGGAGGTTGCTCCCGAAATGCCACAGGTGGGTGTGTTCGACACAGCGTTCCACCAGACAATGCCCGACTATGCTTATATGTATGCTCTCCCCTATGAGCTTTACGAGAAGTATGGCGTGCGTCGCTATGGTTTCCACGGAACATCGCACCGTTATATCACAAAGCGTGCGTTGGAGATGCTAAACATCCCTGCCGAGGGCAGCAAGATTATCACCTGCCACATTGGCAACGGCGCTTCTATCGCTGCTGTCAAGGACGGCAAGAGCGTTGACACATCAATGGGTATGACTCCGCTTGCAGGTCTTATGATGGGTACACGCAGTGGCGATGTCGACCCGGGTGCACTCCCATACATTATGGACAAGACAGGCCTTGATATGCAGGGCGCCATCGATATGCTCAACAAGAAATCGGGTGTTGTCGGTATCACAGGCATTTCATCGGATATGCGCGAGGTGAAGGCTGCTGCCGACGAGGGCAACAAGCGCGCACAGCTTTCAAACACAATGAACTTCTACCGCATAAAGAAGTACATCGGTGCATACGCTGCAGCTATGGGTGGTGTTGATATAATTATCTTTGCCGGCGGTGTAGGTGAGAACCAGCAGGATTGCCGCGAGGCTGCACTCGAAGGCCTTGAGTTCCTTGGTGTCGAGCTCGACAAGGAGGTAAACGCAAAGATGCGTGGCGAAGAGGCAGTACTCTCTACCCCAAATTCAAAGGTAAAGGTGTTGCTTATCCCTACAGACGAGGAGATGATGATTGCAAGCGACACTTACGAAATTGTAAAGAATATGAAGTAATATACTGTACAAACAAAAAGACAGGCTTTCCTTTTTGGAAAGCCTGTCTTTTTGTTATCATTGTATAACGGTTTATTCGGCTCAGTCGTAAAAAGGTGTGGATGCCCAGGTTTGCTTTAAGCCTGGGGGATAGTCTATTGATTTATAGAATTGATTGTAGTTTTAACTTTTTTTGAAATTGCTTCCGCTCACTTTGTGGGTAAATTTACCCACACTTACTCGCAATTTTTAACCTTGTTCAGTTATCTTATATTCTTTCTGTAGTCTTTCTATATGTACTTTCTGTGTGACAGAAAGTACCAAAGAACTCGGCACACGGGAAAAATCTTCACAAGCGCCCTTTGCTCACGCCGCATATTGCGAGCCCTCGGTCGGGCGCTTGCTCGTCACT
>JAFYWV010000111.1 GCA_017546505.1 Bacteroidaceae bacterium | reverse complement strand
GTGTAGTTATAGTGGGCTATAACCTGAAGCCTCGTTTCTTCTTCGGCTGCGGTTGTGGCATCCGCCTTGCGGATTGGACTTGCAATTTTTTCTCAGCCTGTTTTGCTTGGTTTCGGTGGCATAGATAGTCGTTCAAATCCTTATGCTCCTTGTAGTGGTGCGACATGTCTTGAAGCCTGTTTCCGAACATCTTTTTCAGATTTTCATAGGCTCTTTGTCCTGCCTGGTCATTGTCGAGGAAGCAACCGATTCGGGAGTATGGGCGTAACAACTGCTCAGCTTTCGAGAGGTTGGTAACGGAGTTCAGCACCATATAATCCTGCTCGCCTGTGCGAGGCTCATCGGGGTTATTGTTCACTCGGATTGTAAGGAACGAGAGGTAATCCATAAATCCCTCGAAGAGATAGCATACCGCCCGTTGTTCGCTCTGCTGTCGGATATGGGTAATTTCCTTTGGAGCGATGCACCCTTTGAAGTAGCGGTTGCGAAGTTCATAGCCACCTGCCATATTCGGGAAACCGACAACGAAATAGGTTTTGCCCTCGTACTCGTATCGCAACTCCTTACACTCTCTTTTGGCGAGTTCGATATTTATACCTCTTTCTCGCAAGTAGTCAATGAGGGCAGGAGAAGATAACTCGCCAACCTGTACGCCTTGAAAAGTGCTGTTATGAGTTTTCTGCTCACCAAAAGAAAAGGTTGCAGGGCGAATGTCGGGAGTTCGTTCCGCTATGCGTTCCAACAGGTATGCTACATTCTCACTATGGTATAGTTCTGCTACCAATGCGATGATGTTGCCACCCTTGCCGATTCCGAAGTCATACCATTGGTTTAACTCGGTGTTTACCTTAAACGATGCATCGGCTTCGTTTCTCAGCGGTGATTTATACCATAGGCTTTTGCCTTGTTGCTTAACGGGAGTATATCCCAAACTTTGCAGATAGTCTGCTAATTTGATTTTCTTTATTTCATTGATATTCATTTTGTTTCTGTTTTATAAGTTAATTGATTGGTTGATATACCGATTGAGTGCTGTTGTGCAGTCACTCAATCGGCTTTGTGTTTTCTATATTTAGGTTTATCAGTACGAATCCTATATGCCCGAACTAAACTAAACCTATTTCAGAATACGAAGTCGGGATTGTATCGCCACCCTTTGCCCTCGGGGATAATCATTCGCTTGTTTACAAGGAATGTTCTTAAATCAACGAGGATGTTGCGTCCACGCTCATAGCCGACACTTGCATAGCCCGTTTTCAGTGTGGCAATAACATTGGGATAGCCCTGTATCACCTTGTTCCCGAAGCCATTCTCTAATGCTTGGCGGTGTTCCTGTTCGCTCAACTCTTTCAGAGAGAATGAACGGTCTTTGCGTGGCTGGTCAAAGGTGTAATCCCTGACAAGTTCGGGCAGTGCATCATCATTGATACGAAACGCAAACGGAGAGAAATCCCTATCACGAATGTGCATAGCCTTAACCTCGCTGATATTGGCATCCTGCGTGCTTTTGGTCACTTGCAACACCGTTTCAGCCTTATTGTTAAGTTCTGTACCGATGTGACCTCGGGTATTGTCATCGCCCTTGTTCAGATGTAGCACCGTATGGATATGCAGATTGTACTCGCTCGACCATCGCATTAGCAGGTTGATTATCTCTGCCGACTCGCTTGGGGAGTTTATATCGTACATCAAATCTCTGATGCCGTCTATTATCACAAGCCCGATACCCTTAACTCTTCGCAGGGTCTCACCGATAATCTCTCTACGCCTTTCGGGAGTATGCTCACGCAGGACAATAAAGAGGAAATCATTGCTATTTTGTTCGATGCTGCACCCTGCCAATCGCATAATGCGTTTGAGTACCTTATGGCAATGGTAGAAGCTCTGCTCGGTATCCACATAGAGAATCTTGCGTTTCTCTTGTGGCAGGTATGCCGAGTATTGCAATACCTCGCTGTTTCTTAATGCTGCTGCCACAATAGCCGAGATATTAAAGGTCTTCTTGCTCTTTGCCTTGCCTGTTGATGCACTGAAATTACCCAATGTGCCTATGGTAGAACCATTCACCCAAAGTATTTCGGGCGGTGTGTCATAAGTATCGGTAACTTTCAGATGAACGCTTCTCCAGATGGCTGCAAACTCATCATCCGCCATCGGTGGCTTTTGTGTTGAAATTCTGTTATTTTCCATATCCATACAATTTATTTGCGTCCACCCGTCTTGCGCCCTGCAAGTTCAAGGGCAAGTTCGGCATCGACAATTATTTTACGACCAATCTGTGTGATAGCTTTATCTATTTTACCGCTTTTCTTTATACGGTTGGCTGTGGGCAGACTACAACCAAAGAGCCTCGATATACCGAGTATGCCATATACATAGCGTCTCGGTTGCTCGGAGTTTGGTTGCAGCTTTACCTCTTCGCCTTGTGATGCGTGGCGGTGCAGGTGCAGAAACTCTTCGCCTGTCATTTGCCATACGGGTTTGAGTAATAATTCTGTAATATTCATTTTTGCCTAATTTTATCGTTTGACATTGTAGCCCTGTACACAGGCTGTTATCTTGTTCGAACACTGCAAAATTAGGCTCGGCTAT
>JAFYWV010000110.1 GCA_017546505.1 Bacteroidaceae bacterium | reverse complement strand
TTGAGAGCACCGGTGATGGCGCAGGTAAGGCTATGATTGCAGCTGATGGCGCAAGCAATTTCCAGGAGTGGAGCTTTACTAAGTCAACACAGAGCGGTTGCACCGATTACTATTATATAAAGGTAGTTGGTGATGGCAATGCCGGAACATTCTCTCATAATGGTGGCTTTGGGGTAACCTCTTACATGGGAATATGGGCAAATGGCTTCAATTCTAATGACGGTGGTTCACTCTTCAAGTTCGTTGAGGCTGAGTTTGCCGATGACAACGCACGCTTCTATCAGTTGAACGATGTATTGCCAACATTGGACCAGGGTGTTTATACAGGTGAAAGTGTAGGTCTTTACTCAGCAGACGGTGTTGCGGCTTTGAATACAAAATGTACCGAGGCTCAGGCACTTGTTGATGCCGGTAGCAATGTAAGTTCAAGCGATGATTGCTATGCAATGTACAAGGCGTTGCGTGCTGCCAAGGTGGCTGCATACAATGCTCCTGCAGCCGACAAGGTTTACTATATTGTATCGACAGCTACAGGCGATGGCCACGCTTATTGCACAGGCAAGTATGTACACACATACAGTGAACCTCACCTGCACAAGAATGCTACCTGGGGTGACAAGACATACGACCAGCATCACTTGTTGTTTGATGCAGATGGCGATATCTCACAGTTGTCACTTGCTGCGTTCCAGTTCGAGGAGACCGGCACAATTGGTGAATACAAGATGAAGAACCTGCACACAGGTCTTTATGTGAAGTCATTCAACAACAATGTTGAGCATATGGGCACTGCTGCTGATGCTGCTGTTGTTAAGATTGCCGGTATTGCCGATGGTCAGGTGACACTGAAGATTGGTGGTAATAGCCCAATGCATGCGCAGAACGACTATAGCGTGATTGTTACTTGGACTGCAGAGGCCAATAATCCATCTACCTGGACAATCAACGAGGTTGAAGATATGTCGGAGCTTTATACCCTCAACGTTCCTGCAAGCGGTGTTACAACTCTTAACCTTGCGTTCAACGTTGTGTTGCCACAGGGTGTTACAGCATACGACTATGTTGAGAGTGATATCAGTGGCAATGAATTTACATTGACACAGGTGGCTACTGCAGGTGATGTTCTTGCAAAGAACACTCCTGTAATCATCAAGGCTGCTGAGGCTGAATATCCTTTGACCGTTACAATGAGCGATGGGAATGTTGTGCGCGGCACTGCAAATTCTGTTCTGCGCGGTAACTATTGGCAGACAACAGTGGGCACAGCCGAGCTTAACTATCTGCCGGGTGTCGATGGCGAAAGACTTGCGTTCAACAAGGTGACTGCCGATGATACTGTTGTTGCAGCAAACACAGTTTGGGCGGTGATGACAAGCGATCTGGGTGAGACAATCTATGAGCTTGAAGTAGCTCCGGAGGTTGAGATTGTTGTCGGTGGTGTTTATCGCATAAGGAACTATACCAGTAGAACTGCCGATGACTACAAGACTCACTACATTGCGAATACCAATGCAAATATAACATTCCCTGTTTCGGTTGCGGCTGATGACAATAGTGCTATGTGGGTTTGTACAGGTATCAACGACGGCAAGTACAAGTTCGCTAGTGCGCTTGGTACAGCAGCCTTTGGATGGAGGTGTGCCGACGAGGAGGCTGTGGAGTATGCAATTTCAGACGGTGTTGTCGATGGCGCAAAGACATTGACCTATGTCGATGGTTCTGGTACCAGTATGAACCTTGCACTCACAACCGAAGGACATAACAACAGTGGAGTTGCAGCTTTCAACCAGGCTTCAAACAATAATGGTATCAACATTGTTCAGGCCGAGAACTGGTCAACAGACTGGTACTTCGAGGAGGTTGAGAATCCCGGTGTAAGCTTTACAAAGGCTATCAACATAAAGAACAAGTGGGCGACAATGTATCTGCCATACGCGGTTTCTATTCCACAAGATGTTGAGGCTTATGTTGCCGGCGCTATAGAGGGTAATTTAGTAAAATTGGAAAAACTTGAGGGAACAATCCCTGCAAGAACTGCGGTTCTTCTCTATCGTGGAGAGGAAACGTCGGCTACAGTTTACTTTGAGTTTGCTCTCGCAAATGATGTCGATGCTGTTGAGTCAAATCTCTTCAGCGGTTGTATTATGCAAACAGCTATTGACGCTGCCAATGCGAGAGTCTACTTGTTGCTTAACCACAATGCAAAGGAGAAGTTCTACTGGATGGCTGCAGAGTACGATGCCAACTGCCAGCTTGGCGGCAATGGTGGCTACGTGAAGTGCGATGCCAATAAGTGCTACTTGAAGATTGAGGAAAACGATTCTCCGGCTTCGTCATACAGCTTCCGCGTTGAGGGTACAACAGGCATTGAGGAGGTTGAAGATGAAAGCGGAGAGGTGAAGGCTATTTACGACCTCCAGGGCCGCAAGCTCACCGAGATTACCAATCCCGGTTTCTACATTATAGATGGTCAAAAGGCTTGGGTTAAGTAAATGACCGTTATCCTGAATAATAGAAACAAGCGGTGGCAAAAATGCCACCGCTTGTTTTTTGCTTATGTGTGTAAAATGAGTATATTCGCGCTATGGGAAGGATGAAATATCATATAATGGGGCTGCTAATGGCCTGTGCTGTTGTGGTGGGGGTGTGTCTCTCTTGCCGGCCACAAGTTGAGGGGCCGGGGTTTGCTGGTGTGCCGTTGGATAGTGTGCGCAATGGTGATATTGTGTTCAGGCGTGGGCGCAGTTTCTCAAGCTCCATAGTGTTGTCACAAGACGCCGGCGGCAGGTATAGCCATATTGGCATTGTGTGCAGGCGTGACACGGCGTTGTACGTGATACACGCTGTGAATGAAGAACCCGATTTCAAAGGTGATTTTGACAGGGTGAAGATTGAGCCTGTTGAGAGCTTCTTTTCGCCCGGGAGGGCAAGTGCCGGTGCAATGTACCACAGTTGGGTGAGTGACTCCCTTTCGGCTCTAATCATTGAAAATGCTATGGAACTTGTGCGTGACAGTGTGCGCTTTGATGCAGGTTTTGACCACAACGACAGTGGTGAACTCTATTGTACCGAGTTGATATATCTGCTATACCGAAATGTGGGGATTGACATCACCGAGGGGCGCCGCACTCCGGTGAAGTTGTTCAGTTTTCCCGACGAGATTATTTTCCCGAATGATATTCAGATGAATAATAATCTACAAAAATATTTTGAGTTCTGAAAAAAGGCTTCTATCTTGCAGGCGATATGATGTTTTATTAATTAAAATTCTATTATTATGAAGAAGTTGGCATCTATTATTGTTGCAGCAATGCTTGTTGTTTGCTGTATGGTGAGTTGTAAACAGAACACTCCGGCTGCTATTGCAGCAGATTGTATCGAATCGGTAAAAGACGGCGATTACAAGGGTTTTGTAGAGACCTTTGATATGTCTGATGAAGACAAGGCACAATTGGCCGAGATGTTTGAGATGAAAGGCAAAGAGATGATAGAGAAGAACGGAGGCATTAAGGGGTATGAAATTGTTGATGAGGTGATTGAAGAGGATGGTGCCAAGGCTACCGTTAAGGCTAAGATTACTTTCGGCAATGGCGAGGTTGATGAATCGAAGTTCCATTTTACCAATGTCGATGGCGAGTGGAAACAGGTTCTTGTGAAGTAAAAGTTTAACAGGGATGTTCCCTGTGTCAATAAAGAAGCC
>JAFYWV010000109.1 GCA_017546505.1 Bacteroidaceae bacterium | reverse complement strand
GTGGAGACGATGAGTCGCTTCTTGCGTCCCTGCAATCGGTGCATCTGGCAATGCAGCTGGTTGTAGGACTTCACGCCCAGGGCATCGTAGAAGTATTGGCCGTAGTCGAGACTCAGGTATCGAAGCATCTCGGCCTCCTGTTCCTGGGGAATCATGTAGCAGAGACAGGACACGCGAAGCTGTTTGCAAGCTACAGCGTAGTCAGAGTTGAGCAACACGCGCCCATCTTCGGAACATACAACGCTGCCCCAGCTGCCATAGCGCATGATAAGCCCGCTCATGCCGTTAATGATAAGCGCATTGTTGTTGCGTTTGAACTGGATTCGCTCAGGCTCGATGTTGCAGTACGTTTCCGGCTCCAGCTCGCTACCCTCCAGATTCAGCGTGACCGGAGTCTTGTTGGTTTCGATGCTGTTGTGGAAGAGGTTGAATCGGATTTCATCGGTGCGCGTGATGTCTTGCAGTCGGATAGCCGGGCAATGGGTGATGCCTATGGCTTTCATGGCTCGGGTACGCTGGTGACCAGCAGTCAGGATGCCGTTCTCGCCATTGATAATGACTGGCTTAATCACCCCGAACTTTCGCAAGCTCTCCTGCAGCTTGATGAACTTGTCCTCATCCAGCTTACGAGGGTTGTAGTCTGCCGGGGCTAAGGCCGACAGCGGATAGGAGGGTATGAACTCCGCTTTCTTACTGTTTTCAGCTTTCATGGGTGTTCTGAGTGGTGGTGTTACGGAAGCGAGAATCGCCGTACTCCAGAAGCTCCAGCACAAGGCCGTTGTAGTTGCCATGTTCTGCGCTGTAGTTTTTCAGCATGCGCTCAAAGCGTTCTACTTCATCCGGCTGCATGTAGGCTTTCTTGGCTCCGTACGCAATGAACGGCATGGTGGTGACTGTGATATCGTTGTCGGCATCCAAGGGTACTGCTTCGGGGATGTCTTCGATATCCTCTGCCTGAGCCAGCATCGTGCTGATGGCTGCATCGTCAAAGCCTGTAAGTGCTAAGTCAATCTCGCCCTCCAATTCCTGCATGAGTGTGTTAAGCATCTGCTCATCCATGTTGGAGAGTTCGGCAATCTTGTTGTCGGCAATCATGTCGGCCCACTCCGCTGCCTCGTTCTCGTACTCCTGATAATCGACTGGTACAGAGTCGAGCCCCAGCATTCTGGCAGCAAGCAAGCGGCCATGGCCTTTTACCACGAAGCCGGAGCGGCGGCTTACGACAATCGGATTGCGCCAGCCTTGGTGGCGTATGATTTTTGCCAGAGCGATAATCTGGTCTTCCGGGTGGCGGTTCGGGTTGCGGGGATTCTCAATCAGGGAGTCTGTTGCAACGATATCGGTGTGGGAGCAATAAATCTGTGGAGTGTCCATGCACTCCGGCGGCTTGTCAAAAATTATATATATAGTCCGCTATACCCTTGTTTTTTTTCAAAATTTGCTGTATGATAACTGCATGAGTCTAAATTCTGAATTAGTTAATGCAATGCTTAATGATAATGCACAGGAATGCGAATCATTAATTAGTCGAGGCGCAAACCCTAATTGCAGAGTAGACGAAAGCTTGCGTCGAATGTTTAGTAATAAGCATTGTCTTAACTATGCAGTTTTACATAATAAGCTCAATGCTGCGAAGATCTTGATTGAAAAAGGCGCAGACTTGCTTCTTGCTGATGAAAGCTATGACGAAAACGTAGGTCCGTTCCCACTGTTTTCAATATGTTATATTGAAGAAGCTAATCATTTGCTTAGATTGGCTATAAAAAATGGATGCGATATTCAAAAAACATATCATTATCATTCAGAGTCTTACGAGGGGACAATGATTACTGGTTACGACTACGACGAAAAAAATATAACATATTCAGCAATGAGGGCTGCAATAAAGGCTGAAAACAGTGAAGCAATGGATATTTTATTGGAACATGGATATAAATGCTCTGATGAAGAAATCAAAAAGTTAGTTAAAGCGGGAAATGATAGGCATGCATTTACAGCTATGCAAATAAATACTATTCGCTTAGATTACTTGCTTTGGGCTATTGAAAATAAGAGAGAGAGTTTAGTAAAGGAAATTATTTTTCATATGCCACATTTGGCAAAGGAAGATGCGGCCTTGGATGTAGCTGTATCTAAGGATTTGGTAAATACCATACGTTTACTAATAAAACATGGTGCCAATGGCGCCTCGATAGGATGGTTGCGTCGAAAGTTTCAAACAAAAGAAATTTTAGATGCATTAGATGGTAAGTAACACTTAAGAGCAACTATTTTGCTCTTTCTCATGCCGCATTCAGAGCATTCGCAGGCTGTCAATTTAACTCGAAGAATCCGGTTAAATCAGGGGTTAAAGTCTCTGTTTATTCGCTCGAACTCACGCTCTCTGAGCCTACAAGCTTGAGCATGATAGCAGCGCAGACCTGCATGGCCTCACAGTCGAGATAATGGTTCGGGCGTTCACCAATCTGCTTCCATATCCAACGGCCTTTATCGTAGGTACGGCTTTCGGAGTCCAACATGTCGAGATATTCGGTAGGCGCGTTGGATGGTACTTCCCACAGGGGCGCGGTAACATTCTTTCGCAAG
>JAFYWV010000108.1 GCA_017546505.1 Bacteroidaceae bacterium | reverse complement strand
TGAGGCTTGCAGTGGAGAAGGACGGTTACCCGTGGCTGAACCTGCTCGCACTGCGTGGTGTGGAAAATATTTGGGAACGTTATGGTATCAGAGGTGCCGGAGAGGTTTTCCTTATTGACAGAGACGGTACAATTCTTGCAGTAGGAGCAACCGCCGAGGAGGTAGAACAGATACTAAAAGAAAGATTATAATTTGTAAGCATAAAATGGTTATGAAAAAACTATTCTTAACCCTATTCGTTGCATTTGCCACCGTATGTGGCTTTGCACAGGGGGAAAGTATGGGAAGATGTTGTGACAGGCTTGCTGACCCGCGCAACCTCGATGCTTTGGAAAGCATTGAAAGCGTTGTAATCTTAAACAAAAAGTTTAGAGACTCCTGCAACACTGCGTTGCAGGGGTAAATCTGTATATCAAAGAAAACAAACCTTCTTCTTATTCGTTACTATATTACTTAAGATTTTATACTAAAAGCCGACAGTTATGAAGATATCAGAGATTAGAGGTAGAGAAATATTGGACTCACGTGGAAATCCTACGATTGAGGCAGAAGTTATATTGGAAAATGGCGTGACAGGGCGTGCTTCTGTTCCGTCGGGAGCATCAACCGGTGAAAATGAGGCGCTGGAGCTGCGTGATGGTGATGAACATCGCTATAATGGCAAGGGTGTGTCAAAAGCTGTGGCAAATATCAACGGACGCATAGCACCTGCATTGCGCGGATGTAATGTGTATGACCAACGGGGCCTTGACCGAATGATGCTTGAACTTGATGGTACGCCAACCAAATGCAATCTTGGAGCCAATGCCATTTTGGGGGTATCACTGGCTATTGCACGAGCTGCGGCAAAAGCTTGCTGTATGCCTCTGTATCGTTATATTGGTGGTTGTAATGCCCACGTGTTGCCTGTTCCTATGATGAACCTGCTCAATGGCGGACGTCACTCCGATGCGCCTGTTGCATTCCAGGAGTTTATGATACGCCCGATAGGTGCGGGTAGTATACGTCAGGCTGCGCAGATGGGTGCCGAGGTCTTCAGTGCTTTGAAGAGCGTGTTAAAGAAAAAAGGTTACAGCACAGGAGTTGGTGACGAGGGTGGTTTTGCTCCGGCACTCAAAAGTGCCGAAGAGGCTTTGGATGTACTTGTTCAGGCAATCAAGGATGCCGGTTATACTCCGGGTACAGACATTACATTGGCTATTGACTGTGCAGCATCGGAATACCACCGTGGTGGAGTGTATGACTACACACTCTTTGAAGGTCCTGAAGGGAAAAAGCGTACATCGGAAGAACAGGTTGATTATCTGGAACATCTTGTCGAAACATATCCTATCGACTCTATTGAAGATGGTATGGGCGAGAATGATTGGGAGGGATGGGCTATGCTCACCGGACGTATCGGCAACCGTTGCCAACTTGTGGGGGATGACCTTTTTGTAACCAATGTCAAATACCTTGGCAAAGGAATAGAAAAGAATTGTGCCAACAGCGTGCTGGTGAAAGTCAACCAGATAGGAACACTTACCGAAGCTCTTGATGCTATTGAAATGGCACGTCGTAACGGCTATACAACCATAATAAGTCACCGTTCGGGTGAAACCGAAGATACTACAATAGCAGATATGGCCGTGGCTGTGAATGCCGGACAGATAAAGACCGGTTCAATGAGCCGTAGCGACCGTACTGCAAAGTATAACCAACTGATACGTATAGAAGAGGAGTTGAGAGATACCGCACGTTATGGTGTGTAGCAATTGAACGCTATTTTTTGATAGGAACGATTACAAACAAGTGGGTAAGATTTTCTATCTTTCCCAACCCTCTACACGATAGACCTTTTCCATCAGTTTCCTCTCCTTGCCTGTCTTGGCATCCTTGTGCCACACCTCTATGCGAGCGGCGTAGTAATCGCCCCAATCGCCGGGGTAGATTTTGAAGTTCTGCTTTTTAACAACTTTTGAGAATGAAGTGGTAGAGGGTGTCGCTGCCATGCTTGCTTCTGAAATGCGCTCGTGTGAGAGTGGTATGTTTTCAGTGGCTTCGTAGCAACGCAGGTATATCCATCCTTCTTCAAGTGCAGGGTGGTAGAAGTCATACGTGTACATTCCTCCTTGAAAGTCGTTCCAGATTTGTAGCCAGGTATCTTGTGCCGTGCTGTCTATTGGGTAGGGCAACTCTTCGCCCTCATCAAGTGGTAGGTTATAATCCAGCCAAGTTGGAATAGGGTGCTCTTTGCCAAAGTTGTCGGGTCCTGGGTTGAATGCGAGTGATATTCCAAGGTATAATAGGTAGATGAAAAAGGCTACCGTTAGCGCT
>JAFYWV010000013.1 GCA_017546505.1 Bacteroidaceae bacterium | reverse complement strand
GCAAAAAGTAAAGAGTCCGGTGCGCGCACCGGACTCTTTACTTTTTGCAGACAGCTCACAAGGCTTCCTGTTATTTAGAAAAATATCAATATCAGAAGTTTGAAAATTTTAATATTTTCATCTACTTAACATCCTTTATTAATTGATATATATAGCATTTATTTCAGAAGATATTACCATTTGAAATACCCTTCGCTGTAACCTGAACTTTCAGGAACCAGGCCGTCGCCATCATCTACAATATCAAATATAACACCTTTATTGGTAATATAGACCTTGTCTTCTATTCTGGTATAACTATAGGTCTTTTCGGTTCCTGTCTGATAGTACCAGCCGCTATGTTCAGGGAAAGCAGCCGAGCGGTCACCAGTGGATGAGGTATTCCACAATCTGCCATTTGCAACCATTGAATAGTAAACCACCTCGCTATGGCTGACAAAGTTATATACACTACGAATAGAATAGTTCTTTCCATTGAATTTTGATGAACGTGTTGAGGATGCATAGTAACCGGAAATATTGTTTTCGGGAATATCCTTTTTGAAAAGATTTTCACAAGAAGAGATTCCAACGGTCATCGACAATAGCACCATCAGCACAGACAATAACTTATTTTTTTTCATTTTCACAAAGTATAATGTTAACAAATCATTTTTACAAAATTATTGATTAAATGAGCAAGAAAAACATTTTCACAGTTAATATTTTTATACACACTACAAATATTGTAAACAACAAAAAAAAGAATAGATTTTCACAAACAGATAAAAACCACTCCTTCCCGACAATACACAGAAAAGTTCTCAAGGCACGCCTTGAGAACTTTTCTGTAATTTACCCTACTCTTTTATTACACCAAGAATGTTGCAACGAGCGCAAGGATAGCATAAAACTCGGGGAGAGCTGCGTAAATCATAGTGTTTGTCTGTACGTCGTGTCCCTGTGACATAGCCACGATACCGTTGGCACAAACCTGTCCCTGACGGATTGCTGAGAAAAGGCACACGATACCAACACCAAGACCGACACCGAACCACAACATACCGGTCTCGGCTGTAACCTTACCAAAGTGGAGCAAGAGCGCCAAGAAACCGTAAAGACCCTGTGTAGCGGGAAGAGCCGACAAAATCATATAACCTGATGACTTTGAAGAGTCCTTCTTCAATGCGCCTACTGCGGCATTACCTGCGATTGTTGTACCGATACTACTACCAATACCTGCGAGTCCCAACATAAGACCCATTCCCAAATAACCTAATAAAAGTTCCATAATGTTTAATTTTTAATATTTATAATTTTTATTTTTTCATTTTAATCAAAGATACAATCTCACTCCCCTTCGGGTGCTCCCTCTTGCAGAAGAGGGAGAGTTTTCTGTTTTAGCCGAATGGTAAAGAGTCGCAATCTATTTATTCATTTTTGAACGGTTTGTACTCCTCACCTTTGCCTTCGTAGCCGGCATTCTTGAAATACTCCACGAATGTCAGACGCAACGGGTGTACAAAGGCACTGAGGCACGACATTGCAATATTTAGTGTATGGCCGATAAGGATAATGAGACCGAAGCCTATCCAGCCAAGCACAGCTCCAAAGCCCTCTTGCCCCTCGACAACCATCATTGCTAGACTGTTGAATGTTGCTCCCAACATACCGCCGGCAAGACCAAGTGCAAAAAGACGGATGTATGAAAGGATATCACCCAACAGACCCGATGCCATATTGTAGGTATCCCACAAGCCCGCACCGATGTTCACCAGGATATTGCGACGCAGATTGTTGAGGATGTAGATACCCAATGCACCAATGCCGCCAACAGCGATGAACATCCATTTTGATACCCCGGCAGGGATTACGCTCAGGAACGAGAGAGTACCCACTATCACACCGCCAACCACGACAAGCCACCATCCCCACGCGCTCAAGGACTCCTTAAAGCCATAGAACACAGTGCTGTTGACAGCTTTTACCGTCATTGCAATAGAGATGTGGATTACACCAATTCCAAGAGCAAGCAACATTTGCTTGTCGTATGTAGAACCCATAACCTCTACCTCGCCGGCAATTATGAAGTCTCTGATGCTCTGCGGTATACCGGTGAACTCCAGAAGGCTCATACCGAAGAATGTTCCAAGCAATGCACCCATAACCGTTGTGAAGATACCGAGTGTGATTACAAGGTTCATCATTCCGGCCATATTCTTGCCCAGTTTATTCTTTAAGAGGAAACCCAAAAGAACCATAAGCAAGCCGTAACCGGCATCGCCCATACAGAATGCGAAGAACAGCGAGAAGAACGGCGCCACAATTGGTGTGGGGTCAAAATCCGTTCCGCTGGGCATACCGTACATCTTGGTAAGCACCTCATACATTCGGGTGAAGGCATTATTCTTGAGCTTCACAGGTACATTATCACCGCGACGTGCAGCACGCAGTTCGTAGAACGCACCGCTGGCATCGAGCATTGTCTTGAGGGATGCCACAGATTCCTCGGGGACCCAACCTTCGAGCATAACAAGTTTGTCACCGGAAACCTTTTCGCCGCCAAGCATAACCTTTGTGAACTCAATGTCACGTCTTTGCAACTCTTGGGCTGCCTTGAGGGTATTCAAGCCATCACGGGCAATCAGAGCAAGTTCGGTCTCAAGCTCGCCAATGCGTGCCGTAACGGTCGCAAGTTCGTCTTCCAACGATGCAAGCGATGCTGTAGGTAACTTGGCCGGCTCGGCATCGATATCCACAGCCACTCCTTGGGGTGTGATGGTAACAAAATATACACGTGACTGTTTCTCGGCAATGAGAATTGCGTTATAATCACTCTCCCACTCGCTTTGGTAGCTCTTTGATGATGTCACAAAGAAGTTCAGCTCATAACCGGCCTCGCGCAACTTATCCACATCGGAACAGTTGAAATTACCCCAAGGTTGCAATGTTGCAATATCCTTGTCTATAACCTGCTGCAGTGTCCTGTGCTGTTCGATATCCGCTATAACAGTATCAACCTTGTCCATTATGGCCATTGCATCAGCCGTATTGCCAACAGGCTCAAGAGCCTCGGGTGAGCAGGCTTCAAGACGCTTTACTATGCGTGTATAGCGGCCTGCAACAGAGAGTTTCTGCTCCAGTTCGGGGTTCTCTACACTACCGCTCTCGCGTTCCTGAATGTGAACGACACCAACCTCGCGCAATTTTTCGAGAAAGGCGGCATACTCCTTGTGATAGACAAGCAGTGCCAGTTTTTTCATCTTCGTAATCATACCGTCACCTCCTCTCTTTGTTCCAACAAGGACTTCAAAATTTTCTGTGAAGACTTTGAAAGGTTCTCCTCATCTTCCATAAATCGTTTAATCTTTCTAATGGCATCCTGGTAGCCCGGTATCTGCACCTTTTCAAAAAGATTAACCTTTTGGGTGGTCTTTTTTCGGGCGTGCTCAAGCAACACCAGTTTGCGGTTCAGCAATTCACGGCGTATTGCCGTCATTGCCATCTCCTTGAGCAACTCAATACCGTCGGCAAACCATTTTGGCGAGTTGAAGAGGCTGTAGCGACCGATGACAAAGCTGGCGTTCTCCAACACAGGCACTTTGACGCCGGCTACCTTCTGCTGCCCTATCAACAGTTCGCCTGTGCGTACAAGCGAGGGGTCGAACTCGTTCCACAGCGCAAAGAGCGCGCGGTACTGCTCGAGCTGGGCAGCATACTCCTCGTCGTGCAACTGCATCTCGGCCTTGCACTTCTTCACCTCGATGCGCAGGGCACTCTCCTTGCTCTTGATGATAGGCAGAGTCCTGACACGCATCTTCAGTTGCTTTTCGAGTTGCTGAAGTGATGTTTTATTATATTGAAATGCTATCATTTCCGCTTATTGTTTTTTCCAATATGTATCGACAAATTCCTGACGGATGTTCACCTCCTCGGGCTTGAAGTAACGTGAGAACAAGCCCCAAGTAACATCGAGCATTTCGGTTGTATTGAGGTTGACGTCGATAGCCAGAAGCTTGTCCGAGTACTCCTTGGCAAACGAAAGTGTTCGTTTGTCGTAGTCAGTGAGGTCGAAACCGTTCTCCATCTTTGTCTTTGCGTTTGCAGCATCGGCATAGAGACGCACGGCTGCGTTCATAACCTGTGGATGGTCCTTACGTGTCTTTTTACCTGCAACAAGTTGCTTCAGACGTGAGAGTGAACGGAATGGGTCGACGACGACTTTACCGATGTCGCTATCACGACGGAGGAACAACTGACCCTCGGTGATGTAACCTGTGTTATCGGGCACAGCGTGTGTAATGTCGCCACCCGAAAGGGTTGTCACTGCAATGATGGTGATTGAGCCACCGGCAGGGAACTGAACGGCCTTCTCATAGATTTTTGCAAGGTCTGAATAGAGCGAACCCGGCATAGAGTCCTTTGAAGGAATCTGGTCCATACGGTTCGACACGATTGAGAGCGCATCGGCATACATTGTCATATCGGTGAGCAGCACAAGCACCTTCTGGTTCTTCTCAACTGCAAAGTACTCGGCAGCTGTCAACGCCATATCGGGGATGAGCAGACGCTCCACGGCAGGGTCCTCGGTTGTGTTCATAAACGAGATGATACGGTCGAGAGCACCTGCGTTTGTAAAGAGGTTCTTGAAGTAGAGGTAGTCGTCGTTTGTCATACCCATACCGCCAAGAATAATCTTGTCGGTCTCGGCACGCATCGCCACGTTAGCCATCACCTGGTTGTATGGTTGGTCGGGGTCGGCAAAGAACGGAATCTTCTGGCCTGTCACAAGGGTGTTGTTGAGGTCGATACCGGCAATACCTGTCGCAATGAGTTCCGACGGCTGCTTGCGGCGCACGGGGTTCACCGAGGGACCGCCAATCTCAACCTCTTTGCCCTCAACGGCAGGACCGCCGTCGATGGGGTCGCCATACGCATTGAAGAAACGGCCTGTGAGTTCATCGCTAACCTTTAGCGAAGGAGCTTTACCCATAAAAACAACCTCGGCATCGGTTGGGATACCACCCGTACCCTCAAAGACCTGCAGGGTAACCTCATCACCCATAATCTTTACCACCTGAGCCAATTTGCCGTTAACAGTGGCAAGTTCGTCATAACCTACACCTGTTGCATTGAGTGAACAGGTGGCCTTGGTTATCGAATTGATTTTTGTATATATCTTTTTGAATGCTTCTGTAGCCATAGTTCAATGTGTTAATGGTTAAGCCTGCTTTGTCTCAAGGTGGTTCATAAGCTCGGTATAATATGAACTGTACTTCTCACTCTTGAACACAGAATAGTTCATCTGCTTGCAAATGTTGATTGCCTTCTTGAAGAAGTCGGTAACCTGCTGGAAATTGTCGAACTCATATTCGTCACGACAGATGTCGGTAACAATCTTCAAAAGCTCCTGCTGGCGCTCGAGAGGTGTTACGGCATCGACTTCATCGAATGCATCCTGCTGCAGAATAACAAAGTCAATGAGCTCTGACTTCCAGAATGTAACGTGGTAGTCCACTGGTACACCGTCGTCACCAAGAATATTAATCTGCTCGGCAATCTCCTTACCACGTTGCAAGCGTGTCTTTGCCTCGTTCACCATCGGCAACCAACCGTCGCCCACAAGGCCGGTGATATAGCTCTCGAACTCGGGATACTCGATGTATTTTGAATATGAGTCGATGGGGTTCACAGCCGGATAGCGTTTCTTGTCGGCACGCTCCTGCTCAAGGGCATAGAAACAGCGTGCAACTTTCTTGGTGTTCTCGGTCACAGGCTCTTTGAGGTTACCACCCGCCGGCGATACTGTACCGATGAAGGTAATTGAACCGGCCTCGCCGTTGTTGAGATACACATATCCTGCACGGCTGTAGAAATTGGCAATGATTGAAGAGATATCCATCGGGAACGCATCGGGGCCGGGAAGTTCCTCCATACGGTTAGACATCTCACGCAGTGCCTGTGCCCAACGTGATGTAGAGTCGGCCATCAACAGAACGCGCAAGCCCATTGCACGGTAGTACTCGGCAATTGTCATTGCTGTGTATACCGAAGCCTCACGTGCCGCAACCGGCATATTTGAGGTGTTGGCAATGATGATTGTACGCTCCATAAGTTTGCGGCCCGTATGTGGGTCGACAAGTTCGGGGAATTCGGTAAAGATTTCCACAACCTCATTGGCACGCTCACCACAGGCTGCGATGATAACGATATCAGCCTCGGCCTGTTTTGAAATGGCGTGCTGGAGCACGGTCTTTCCTGTACCGAAAGGACCGGGGATAAAACCTGTACCACCCTCTACTATGGGGTTGAGGGTATCGATTGTGCGCACACCGGTCTCGAGCAACTTGAATGGACGGGGTTTCTCCTTGTAGTCGCTCATTGCAACACGAACCGGCCATTTCTGTATCATATTGAGCTGTTTCTCCTCGCCCTCGGCGTTTACTATTACAGCAATTGTGTCTGTAATCCTGTAGTCACCTTCGGCTGCAATTGACTTTACAGTCCACTTGCCCTCGATGCCGAAAGGTGCCATAATCTTGAGGTTCTGGTGGTTCTCCTCTACCTTGCCGAGCCAAGCGGCTGCCTCAACAATGTCACCGGTTTTAACGATTGGTTCAAAGTGCCAGATTTTCTCCTCGTCAAGAGGGTTGGTATAGTCACCACGTTTGAGGAAAACACCCTCCATCTTGTCGAGGTCGTTCTGCAAACCGTCGTAGTTCTTTGACAACATACCGGGTGCAAGCGAAACCTCGAGCATATGCCCGGTAAACTCTGCCTCTTCACCAATCTTCAAACGGCGTGTGCTCTCAAAGACCTGAACATACACCTTGGCACCATTGATTTTGATAACCTCTGCCATCAGACGGTCACCACCGGTCTTGATATAGCAAATCTCGTTCTGCGCCACAGGGCCGTCGACAGCCAAGAGCACCATATTCGCTATAACACCGGTTACTTTTCCTTTTGTAGCCATATCTATATTAATTTATTTTTCTTTTTTTCTTAAACCTCAAAAGAGCTACTGTCCATTCCCGATTTCAGCTCGGCAATCATCTTGTTGTAGCGTTCCATTCCCTTGTCGGCATCAAGAGCCTCCCAACGCTCGACAATAATCAGTTTCTGCAAGAAGACGAACAGGCGTTCCACCGTAAAATAGTTGAAAACCGAATTGTCGTCAAGCCAACGCCAACGCAATTCGTCGAGCTGATGTTCACGCTCCTGTAACTTTCCGTTCTCACTCAATCGCTGCACGGTCTCGAAATAGTCAAGCGCTCCCGACAGTTCAAAATCACGGGCAGCCGATGTACGTAACAGGTTGGCAACCTCGTCGTCGCCAATGACAACATCGGCAATGTTCATCCTATACTTGCGGGCTGTGAAAGCCACAAGTATGTTGTTTACATTGCGATTGAAGGCAAACCATCGGGATGCAAAGCTGTTGGATGAGCTTATTGCATAGTCGTAGTAGTATGCGCTAAGCACATCGTTCCAGATGATATTCTCATTGCCTTCATTGGCAAAATAGTAGTCGAAAAAACGATAGAGGTATGAAGGAACACCCTTCTTGGGAGAGTCGCCGTCCTTTGCCGAGGAAATTATTTCAACAAGTTCCTCTTTGTCGTAGCAACCCAGCTGCTCAACTTTTACATCCTCACCGTTCTTGAGAATATTAAGGATATTTGCATTGTCCAACGACAGGAACAGCAAATCTATGCATTTTGCATCGCCGGCAGAGAGAGACGGATAGAGTTCTTCCTTGAAACGCTCCACAGTAAAAGCCACCTTGCTGCCGTCAAAGGCAACATCGGGCAAACCCGCCACCTGACAATAGTAGTTAGCCATTGATTACGAGAATAGGAGTTCTACCATTTGAGGACGTAGGAAAGACTTGAAGAAAGCCTCAAACTCACCCTCACCGAAATTCACCTTGTATGAGCCATCGGCTGGAGCAATGGAGAAAAGAGTTTTCAAGCCATTCACCTGCTTGATTTCAACACCCTTGTCGAGCAATGCCTTTGCATTCTTTGCAAAATAAGCCTTGAGTTCCTCGGCCTCGGCTGTTGAAATGACAAGAGCCTCATCAGAATTCCAGCGCTCGGCAATCTTCACAAGCATAGCCTTTACCGAGTCGCCTGCAAGAGCCTCTTTAACGGCTGCCTTCACAATTGTATCGGTGACGACATTTGTAACCTCAGACTTCAGAGCGCCAACGGCCTGTGCACCGTAGAGTTTAATCTCGGAACGGGTGTTTGCCTCCAACTCCCCGGCCTTTTTCTTTGCTGCTGCAATGATAGCCTCAGCCTCGGCTTCGGCCTTCTTCACTATTTCAGCAGCACGTTCCTTTGCCTCGCAGACAAGGCGGTCAGCCTCGAATTTTCCTTTTTCTACGCCCTCGGCATAGATTTTTTCAGTCAATTCCTGAATCTTATTTTCCATATATATAAAGTTTTTGTTTGTAATCACCATTGCAAATTTAACCATTAAAAATGTATTTGCCATACCTATTTTGTGGCTCATCTTTTTCCATTTTCACGGCATAATACAACATTTTACAAAGTTAAGGGTTTATATTTAATATTCATATTATTTCTTTAAAAGATTTTAAGACATTGAGTATAGATTAGAAAAAAGCGCCGCACTATTCTTCATTTATACAAAGAACAATGCGGCTACAAAAATGTATGTACAGGTTATCGTTTTACAACAAACCCACGTTCAAGGTCTTGTGAAATATTTATCATAAAATCACCCATACGTTCGTAGGCGTTTATAATATCCATATAGTAGACCATTGCCTGGTAGTTGCCGGCGCCGTTCTCCATATCCTCTATTACGGAATCCCTGAAATTGTTGCGCAGAGTGTTTAGGCGCTGCTCGGCATTATAAGCATTGGAAATTTCAGTGAGCGTTCCATTGTGGGCTGCTTCAAGGTTTTCTATCATCACATCGTATGCAGCAAGCACGGCATCGCCCATTGTATTGAGGTTCTTGATGGCATCGGCATCAAACCTCTTCTTGTGTATATTTTTCCTTGAAAGTATGCGGCTTATTGTCTCGCCCGCATCGCCCAAAGACTCCAGTTCACCCACTATCTTGTACATAGCCTTTATCTTCAGCGAGGTGCTTTCACTCACTTCCTCGGCCGACACGCCATTGAGGAATGTTGCAATTTCGTACTCTATGCGGTCGGAAATCTCCTCGTATTTCACAAGCTTTCCCCTCAAATCCTCGAACTTGTCACCATCGGCATTCTCTACTGCACTCTTTGCATACACTGCCCCATTCTTTGAAATCTGTGCAAAATGGACAATCTCGTCAAAGGCCTGCTCTACCGACAACTCTGGGGTTGCAAGAGGTCCGGCTGAGATATATTTGAGTTTGAACACCTCTTTCTCTTGATTTTCGGGTGTGCGGATAATCCAGCTCACAGCCTTTGCAATCCACTGTGTGAACCACACAAGTAACAATGTGTTGATGGTATTGAACAGAGTATGCAACATCGACAAACCATAAAGTGCTGCTGTACCTTCAACAGATGTAGAGTCAGCAACAACAAATCCATCTGCTGCGGGATTAGGCAAACCAAATAGTGTTTCTGTTATATAACCAACAAGTTTCAAAAATGGCTTAAAGAGTATCAACGCCCAGACAACACCAAAGACATTGAAAATTGTGTGGGACATTGCGGCACGTTTGGCTTGAGTGTTACCAACCGAAGCAGCAATGTTTGCAGTGATGGTTGTACCAATATTCTCACCAAGAACCATTGCACAGGCCATATCGAATGGTATCCAACCCATACTGAGCATAATAAGCGTGATAGCCATCGTTGCCGATGATGACTGCAGTACAAGTGTAAGCACTGTACCAAAAGCAAGAAACAGCAGTACCGAGCCAAAGCCGTGAGACGACCAAGCCGTGACAAACTCCAACACCTCGGGGGTCTGGCGCAGGTCGGGTACAGACTCTTTCATAAAAGAGAGTCCCAGGAAAAGAAGGCTGAAACCGACAATCAGCTCACCGATATTCTTGCGTTTGTCTTTCTTTGAATTTGAGAACAGAAAACCAAAGAGCATCAGCGGCACTGCCAGGATTGAAATATCGGCTTTGAAGCCAAGCCAAGAAACCATCCAAGCAGTAACGGTTGTTCCTATATTTGCACCCATAATAACACCGATGGCCTGCGTGAGGGTAAGCAATCCCGCATTCACAAAACTCACCACCATCACCGTTGTTGCCGATGATGATTGTATGACAGATGTCACTCCCAGTCCGGTCATAACTCCCTTGAAAGGATTTGATGTCATTGCCGAAAGAAAGCCACGCAACCTGTCACCGGCAGCCTTCTGAAGGCCCGAACTCATAAGGTTCATACCGTAGAGGAACATTCCCAATGCTCCCAACAGTGTAAATAGTTGTAATATTTCCATAAGTCATTATAAATTTCTGCTACAAAATAGCATCGAATATGTTTCAAAAATATTACAAGTATGTTATCTATCGGTTAAAGATGATTATGGTTACCCCATCTTGCCGGTCAAATATGCTTTGGTTCGTTCGTCTGATGGTTTAGAGAACACCGTTTCGGTGTCGCCGTACTCAACCAACTCACCCAAGTACATAAACATTGACTTTGACGATATACGTTTTGCCTGTCCCATATTGTGCGTCACAATAAGGATTGTAACCTCTTTCTGCAACTCCAAGAGCAGTTCTTCGATATGTTTGGTCGCAATCGGGTCAAGTGCTGAGGTAGGCTCGTCCATCAGAAGAACATCGGGTTTCATTGCCAAGGCACGGGCAATGCACAATCGCTGCTGCTGACCGCCAGAAAGGAATGTACCTTTCTTATTGAGTACGTCCTTTACCTCATCCCAAAGTGCTACACTTCGTAAACAGCGTTCAACCGTAGCATCTTTCTCAACCTTTGAAAGTTTGATACCGTTCAATACAAATCCGGACAGTACATTGTCATAGATGCTCATTGTGGGGAACGGTGCAGGACGTTGGAAGACCATACCCACACGGCGACGCACATCGATAGGTTCCATCGCAAGGATATTTTCGCCATTAAGCAATATTTCACCATCAACGCGAATGTTCGGATAGAGGTTGTGCATCAGGTTTACCGCACGTAGGAGCGTTGATTTACCGCATCCCGAAGGTCCCATAATAGCCGTGATGGTATTTCGTTCAATGGCAGCCGATACATATTTTACAGCCATTGTCTGCTTTGTATATGATACACAAGTTTTCTTAAACTCAAGAATAGGTGTTACTGATTCCATTTTTTAGCAAGATATTTTGATAATAAGTTCAAAGTAAGTACAAACAACAAGAGGAAGAGCGATGCACCCCAAATTAGTTCTTGCAGGTTGGGATCGTTAAAGAATTCCCATATAAGCAGAGGCACAGCAGAGATGGGTTTATCGACCGCGAAGCGGATAAACGAGCAACCTAGCGCAGTAAACATAAGTGGTGCTGTCTCACCAATCACTCGCGAAATAGCAAGCAAGACACCTGTAAAGATTCCGCCAAAAGCAGCAGGAAGTTGCACTTTCATCATTACTCTTGCCTTGTTGCCACCAAGAGCAAGCCCGGCCTCCTTTAGTGATGCAGGGAGGATTTTAAGCGTCTCCTCGGTAGAACGGATGATAAGCGGAAGCATCATTATACAAAGCGCCACACTACCAGCAATTGCCGAGTATCCCTTCATAGGAACGACTACCCAAATGTAGGTTATAATACCGATAATGACCGATGGTGTACCTTGCAGCAAGTCGGTAAGGTAACTTACAACTTGGGCAAAACGGTTCTTTGGATTCTCTGCCAGATATGCACCGCATAAAATACCCGAAGGGACTGCAACAACGACAGCCATCCCCAGCATAATCATCGTACCGATGATACCGTTGGCTATGCCACCCGGTATGGGTGCTCCCGCTTCGATGGCCTTCATTGCTTTATATGCCGTTGGGGTAGGTTCTGTAAAGAACGACCACGAGAGTTGGTCATAACCACGCAACAGCACTTCGCCCAAGATGGCAAGCAACGGCACTGCTGTCAGCGCTGCGAACAGACATACACTCCACAGCATCAGGCGGTCTTGTGCCAATCTGTTTTTTATTTTCAGTTTCGTCATAAGTTAAGCAATTCTTGCACGTTTAATCATAATCTTACCTATCATATTGATAAGGGCTGTTATCAGGAACAGGATAAAACCTATCGCTATCAGAGAAGAGAGTCTCAATCCATCCGCTTCACCGAACTGGTTGGCAATAATGGATGCCATTGAGTTTCCAGTAGAGGTTATTGAGTCGGGAATGTTGTTGGTATTTCCGATAAGCATCGTTACGGTCATAGTCTCACCCAATGCACGACCGATAGCCAAGATATACGATGAGAATATTCCCGAGCCTGCAACGGGGAAAATCACCTTACGTACCACCTCGGCACGGGTTGCACCAAGACTATATGCCCCCTCCTTCAAGTCGTTCGGCACCATCTTGATAAACTCGGCACTCAGTGAAGCTGCGTATGGCACAATCATAATCGCCAGTACCAATGAAGCAGTGAGAACACCAGAGCCTTGTGGCGAGATATTGAGAGCCATAATCAACGGACGGAGCGTATAGAACCCCCACAAGCCGTAAATGATTGAGGGAATGCCAGCAAGCAAATCGGTAACGGTACTTAACACCGCCGCCACTCGTGTTCCTTTGAAATACTCGCCCACAAACAATGCTACGGGCAGGGAGAAAGGAATACAGAAGATAAGCGCCAGCAAGGTAGTCATCAGTGTACCCGTAATGAATGGCAACGCACCGTATTGTTCTGCACCTTCGGTGTAGCTCCACTCGGAAGAGGTAAGGAACTTAAAGAACCCGAAATGCTCAAACGCTTCATAGGCGTCAGTGACGAGGGCGTAAACAACGCCCCCGCACACTATCGGCATTATCAGTGCAGCTATGAATAATATAACTTTATATATCTTGTCGTTCATAGACCTCTGTTATTGCAATATTGCCACACCGTCAAAAGTAACGGTCTTCAAATTTGTTATACTGAATTCCTTTGCCTTGGCAGGAAGCGGTGCATAGTGTACTTCAGAGGTAATGTTCTGTGCCTCGTCAGAGAGGATATACCGCAAAAGGTCAAGCGTCGCCACAGCCTGCTCCATTGAGCGGCCGGAGTAATTCTGTTCCTTGTAGATAATCATCCAGGTGAAGGTTGAGATTGGATAAGCACCTGCCGCATCAGAATTAGTGATAGAACAACGAGTATCAGCCGGGATTTCACCCGAAGCGGCAGCAGAGATTGAATTAGCATTAGGTTCAACAAATTCACCACGCAAATTACGGATTCTTGCGTATGGAATCTTCTGAGCAAATGCATACTCCGAGCCTACATAACCAATGGAGTTCTTGGTCTGCTTGATGACACCGGCCACACCGGGATTACCCTTTGCTGCCTGACCCGAAGGGAAGTTGACAGACTTGCCGGCACCGAAATTGGATGCCCACATCGGGCTTACCTTTGTCAGATAGTCAGTGAACACAAATGTTGTACCAGAGCCGTCTGAACGATAAACAGGGATGATAGCTTCAGCCGGAAGAGTCGCATCGGGGTTAAGAGCAACCAAACGCTCATCGTTCCACATCTTTATATTGCCTGCAAAAATGTCGGCAATAACCTCGCCCGAGAGTTTGAGTTCGCTTACACCGTCAAGGTTATATGCCAGAACCACAGCTCCCATACAGGTAGGAATATGGATTACCGGATTCATTTCAGCCATCTCCTTATCGGAAAGGAAAGCGTCACTGCCTGCAAAATCAACAATTTTGTCGCGTAAGTTACGCACACCACCACCAGAACCTATACCTCCGTACGCAACGGCATCACCGTTTACCTGAGAAAAGTTCTCAAACACTACATTATAGAACGGAAGAGGGAATGTTGCACCTGCTCCTGAGAGTTCCTGAGCATTACGGCCTCCATCGTTTGAATTACCGCCACAAGCTGTAATAGCGAGGGCAACTGCCAATGTCACAATTGACGAAAAAATCTTTTTCATAATAATCCTGAATTTTAAACATTATTTATTTTACAACCCAAAGTAACAGCTGACGTATGCAGAATACTTGTTTTCAGCACCCTCGGCCTTTGGCAAGTTCATTCTGAAGTTAGGAGCAAGCTTGACATACTTTCCTAGTTTGAACTGCGCACCTATAATAGCGGCCTGCTCATCTTTTGATATATTCCAATTATCCTTTGAGTACAAATCATCGAAACGTGCATACAATGATACATTCTTTGGCAAATTCACCGAGCCGAATACCGAATAGCCGAACTGGTCATTACCCTCCTTGCCCGAAGCATTGAGCATATGATTATACTCTGCACCAAGGGTAAAATTCTCGTGCTTATAGCCAATGAAACCCGCCATATTCACCACCCCGGCTTTGCCACCCTCACCGCTGTCGTTAAAGCCGCCATACAGACGTATCTGAAAGCCTTTAACAGCTGTCAATGTTGCACCCAGACCATAGTTGAAGCCGTTGCCTTTCTGTATCTTCTTATAGCCTTCGCCATTAACGATTATAGCATCGGCAGATATCCAGTCGGCAAATTTGTACGAGGCAGAAATACCCAAGTCGGCACTGTTACCGAACTTATACATATCCTGGAAAGATTTCATTATATAACGGTATCCCCAGAATTTCTCTTGAAAATTGAATTGAGTGGTTGAGATTAAACCTGCGTTCAATGTCAGATTTCCCGTTTTCCACGAAAGCATTGCATTCTTAATGTAAGCAATACGTTGGTAGTCGCTGACATCGTTGGATTTACCTATATCCATTACGCCTTTTACAGAAAAGCCTTGAGCGAGCTTGTACTCGTAACCGATGTAACTACGTTCCAAATCAAACCCGACATTCACATCGCCGCTGCTGAAACCGGCGTTCAAATTACCGAACACCTGAACGATTGCTTTACCTTTAGGCTCTTCCCGTTTTACCTCCTGTGCCTGAGCTGTCAAACCGATGCAGGCCAAAATGCCCGCCAAAATAAATTTTGTTTTCATAGTCTTTTAAATTGTTTTCTTATTTACAGAGAACATATACCGCTGCTTGAGATGCTAGCCTTCTCCCGCAATAGCATTTGTTACCCTTTAACTTTTCGATGGCAAAGGTATGGGGAAGAGGTTTCATAAATGTTACATAAAGGTTAAGAAGCGGTTGAAAGGTTGTTACAGTAATAAATGTTACATTTTTATTAAATATCAGTTGATGTAATCACAAGTTCGGTTTTTCTCCCTATTTTTGCAACAGGATAATATATGAGTATATGGCAACAGAACGTATATTGATTGTGGACGATGAGGAGACTCTATGTGAGGTGCTCAAGTTGAACCTTGAAAACGAGGGATACGATGTGGACATTGCATTCAGCGCCGAAGAAGCCCTGACACTTGACCTCAAGAGCTATTCACTCATTCTCCTTGATATTATGATGGGAGAAATAAGTGGCATAAAAATGGCAAAAATGATGAAGGCCGATATAACGACAGCTGATATACCTATAATTTTTTGCACCGCTCGCGATAGCGAGGATGATATGGTTATGGGGCTGAACATTGGTGCCGACGATTATATTATGAAGCCCTATACTGTACGCAATGTGATTGCCAGGGTGAAAAGCGTTTTGCGCCGCACATCGGGACAAAAGAGTGCTATGGCGGCAACCAACGAAAAACCAAATGTGCTGAAGGTCGAGGGGTTGCAACTTGATATGGAGTTCAAGCGTTGTACGGTAGATGGCGAAGAGGTAAAACTTGCAAAAAAAGAATTTGAGCTGTTGGCCTATCTCATTTCGCACCGTGGAAAAATTCTCTCACGCGAACAGATTCTCAGCCGTGTATGGAGTGATGAGGTTGTGGTACTCGACCGTACCATAGACGTGAACATCACTCGTCTGCGTTCCAAAATAGGTACATACGGTTCATATATTGTAACACGTTCTGGATTTGGCTATGGGTTCCGTGATTAAGTTATCATACCACAAGCGGCTGTTTTTGATGCTGCTTGCGTTTTTCTGGAGTATCATACTATGCTTTGTAGGTTTTCAGTATATAAGAGAGAAAGAGTATAAATCGGAATTTCTCAACTCGCAGTTGCAGCTCTACAACACTACTCTATTGCAGACCATTGAAAATACTCCATCGTTTGAGGAGTATGTCAACACACACACGTTGCCATTTGAGGATTTGCGCATATCAATAATTTCACTCGACGGAACAGTCATCTATGACAATATGCTCGCAGTTGATTCACTCGACAACCACTGTCTGCGCCCCGAGGTGGCCGATGCGCTCAAGAAAGGAAAAGGACACAACACCGAACGACTATCGGCAAGTGACGGACGTGAATATTTCTATTCGGCAACACGCGGAAAGGAGTTCGTTGTGCGCACAGCCATACCACAATCCGATGCGCTGAAGGAACTGTTGAAGACAGACTGGACCTTTTTGGGAACAATGATGTCAATAAGCCTTGCAATGAGCGTTCTTGTCTATTTTGCCACACGCAGATTGGGAAAGAATATTGAACGACTTAACCGTTTTGCGGCAAAGGCCGAAAAAGGCGAGTCGTTTGATGACGGCGAGATGTTCCCAAACGACGAGCTAGGCTCAATCTCCAACCACATTGTACAACTATATACACAATGGCAACAGACCATAAAGGACAGGGATATTGCCCACGAGGCTACTTTGCGAGAGGAGCAGGAGAAGATACGCATAAAACGACAACTCACCAACAATATAAATCACGAACTAAAAACCCCTGTCGCATCAATCCAAGTGTGCCTTGAGACATTACTTTCGGGCATTAACCTTAGCGAAGAGAAACGACAGGAACTTATAGAACGATGCTATACCAACAACGAGCGACTGCGTAGACTGTTGGGCGACGTCTCGCTCATTACACGAATGGAGGACGGCAGCCAACTGATTGGTAAAGAACCTGTCGAGATAAACAATATCATAAACGAAATTGCAGCAGAACTTGAGATTATGCCCGAGAACGAGCGTTTTGAGCTGCACACCGATTTCAAAGAACAGGTATTTGTTGATGGGAACCTGTCGCTGATTGGCTCAATATTCCGCAACCTTACAGAAAATGCCATTGCCTATTCAGGCGGCAGGAATATCTACATTTCGTTGATTGAGAACAACGACAAGCTGTGCAAAATCACTTTTGAGGATGACGGTTGCGGTGTTGAAGAGAAACAGCTACAACGCCTGTTCGAGCGGTTCTACCGTGTCGACAAGGGGCGTTCGCGCCAGATGGGTGGCACAGGGCTTGGGCTTGCAATTGTGAAGCACGCCGTGCAATTCCACGGTGGAAACATCAACGTTACCAACCGCCCGAGTGGTGGTTTGAAATTCGAGTTTACACTCAGGAAGTAAACACTGCCTTATCGCAAGCCAAGCGTGCTTTGGCAAAAAGCTGTGAGACTCCCACTTTTTCAATAGAACAGAGTTTCTGCCCTATTACTTTGCAATGATAAGATAATAGTTCTTCTTACCCTTCTGAACAAGTATATACTTGTCGTTGAGCAAATTCTCACAATTGATAATTTGGTCGAGTACAGCAAGCATCTTCTTGTTTATTGAAACACTACCCTGAACAAGTTTACGCATCTCGCCCTTTGAAGCAAAGACAGCATCAAGGTCGGTTATTAGGTCAGTTGCTGTTGCTTATTTACGCCTGCTTTTTATAGGTAAGAGCAGCGAGGATGTTGAAGATAAGAGCAAAAACACCTAGCGCGGCGTAGTTTGTCCACAGTTCGACAATTGTTGTTCCTTTCAAATAGACCGAGCGGAGGACCTCGACGAAGTAGCGTGGTGGCAGTATCAGCGTAAAACGTTGCGCCCACATAGGCATTGAGTCAATGGGAGTAAGCAGGCCACTCATCAGCATAAAGATCATTATAAAGAAGAACATCACAAACATCGTCTGCTGCATCGTCTCCGAGAAGTTGGCAATGGTGAGGCTGAATCCCGAAATAGTAAGGATAAACAGTAATGCCCCGAAGTATATTGCTCCGATAGAGCCTACGGGCGTAAGGCCATAGACCAATCGAGCCACAAGCATAGCCACCGTCACGACAAAAAATCCGATAAGCCAATACGGCACAAGTTTTGAGAGGATAAACATAAAACGTGAGATAGGCGTTACGTTTATCTGTTCAATGGTGCCGTTCTCCTTCTCGCCCACGATACTCAATGCCGGCAGAAAACCGCAAATCAAGATAAAGAGAATTATCATCAGCGCAGGAATCATATAGTAGCGGTAGTTGAGCGTGGGATTATAGCGATTCTCAATAGTTACCAACCCCGACAGCTTGGCAGGGCTCTTCTCACCACGCAGTTCGGATAGTGTGTGGGCTATGGTCTGCACAACGTACTGCATCCCCATCCCCCCTTTTGTAGCATTTACTGCATTGGCGGTTATGCTGATACGCTCGGGCGTGGCAACAGTCATATCGCGCTCGAAATCTGCGGGTATCTGTACTATGACATCTACCTGACCCTGCTCCAAAGCCTCCATTGCAAATGGATATTCGGCAGTGGTCTGCGCCAGCGTAAGGTACTCCGAGGCACTGATATGAGAGGCTATGCGACGTGATGTAGTCGAGCGGTCGAGATCGACAACGGCCACATTCACCTGACGCACATCCATAGTCATAATGAGCGGCATAAGCAACATCACAAGTATCGGGAAGGCAATGATGAGTCGCGGCAAGAACGAGTTGCGACGTATCTGCAAGAACTCCTTCTGAACGAGTACGATAAATGCTCTCATAGTTACTCCAATTTATCGTTAAACTTTTTGAGTGATACACTGAGAATAGCCACCGTCATACCAATCAGAATTACACAATTTTTCCATACAGCCACTAACGGCAGTCCCTGAATCATCATCTTTCGCACAGCGTCGATATACCACCTTGCAGGCACAATATTCGATACCACTTGGAAGAATTTGGGCAAATTCTCAATCGGGAACAGCATACCAGACAACATCAGTATCGGCATCATCATTACCATAGCCGAGATGAGCAACGCTGCCATCTGTGTGGTGGCAATGGTCGATACCAAAAGTCCGAGCGAGAGCGACAATGCCAAATAGAGCAGCGAGAGTGAAAATATCCCCCCGACACCGCCCGACATCGGCACTCCAAGGAGGTATCGCGCCAAAAGCATAATAGTTACAAGCACAATGCACGATATGGCAAAATATGGTATCATCTTGGCGAAGATAATCTTCACCGGGCGCACGGGCGAAACCAGAAGTACCTCCATCGTGCCGACCTCCTTTTCGCGCACAATCGACACCGATGTCATCATTGCACAGACAAGAATAAAAATCAGGCCCATAATACCTGGCACGAAGTTGTAGGCCGAGCGCATCTGCGGGTTAAACAACATTCGCGTCTCAAACATAGCCTGCTGTGAGGCGGTACCGAGCAAGATATTTTGCAGATAAGACGTTGCAGAGGCTGCGGTATTGACATTCGAAGCATCGACAATGAGTTGGATAATTGGCTTTGTCGCTACGCCAGCAACCGTTTGCTCTACACGACGGTCATAGTCCGAAGCAAAAACCACTACCGCCCCCGCCTTGCCCGAACGCAAAAAATAATCTATCTCATCTTGCGAGATGTAACCATTAAAGGTAAAATATCCGTTCTGCGATAGTCGCTCAACGGCATCACGCACTCCATCAGTGCGCTCAGAAGCAACAACTGCCACATTGATATTATTGACCTCGGTGGAAATGGCAAAACCGAAGAGTGTCATCAGCATTACGGGGATAAGCATCACGACCAACATCGTACGCTTATCACGGAGTATATGCAACGACTCCTTTTTTACGAATGAGCCAAAGTTCTGTTTCATAGCCTCACTCTCCTCTCTGTGCGCCACGAGCCAGCGTGCGGAACACCTCGTCCATAGACTCTGCGGCAAATTGTTGTTTCAGACGTGCTGGAGTATCAAGTGCCCGTACCTCGCCATCGACCATAATCGAGACGCGCGAACAATACTCCGCCTCGTCCATATAGTGTGTAGTGACAAAGATGGTAGTGCCACCATCCGCAGCCTCATATATCATCTCCCAAAACTGACGGCGTGTTACAGGGTCAACACCTCCCGTAGGCTCGTCCAAAAATACAACCTCGGGGCGGTGTATAGTGGAAATGGCAAACGATAGTTTCTGTTTCCAGCCGAGTGGCAGAGAGCAAACCAAAGTATTACGCTCGGATGAAAAATTCAGACGGTCGAGCAACTCTGTGGCACGCTCTTCGGTTTGTGTTTTAGATAAACCGTAGATACCCGCAAACAGACGAATATTCTCCCACACCGTAAGGTCGTTGTAGAGCGAAAAACGCTGGCTCATATAGCCGATATGGCGCTTAATCTGCTCGCTTTCGGTGCGCACATCGTATCCCGCAACGGTACCGCTGCCCGATGTGGGATAGCTCAAACCACAGAGCATACGCATAGCAGTCGTTTTGCCCGCTCCGTTTGCACCAAGGAAACCAAAAATCTCGCCTCGGTGCACATCAAACGAGATGCGGTCAACGGCAGTAAAGTCGCCGAAACGCTTTGTCAGGTCGCGTACAGAAATTACAACATCGCTCATCTTCTCATCAGTTTTATAAACATATCCTCGATTGTCGGCTCTGTGCTCACAATCTCCAGACACTCCACATCAGCAAGTGCCGCCTTGAATCTCTCCTCGTCAAAGCCTTCGCCTGCAACCAGATGGTGCTTTTCGCCAAAAGGATAACAATCCTCCACTCCCTCTTCGCTGCGTGCCCTTTCCAACAAGGCAAACATATTCTTGGCACTAATGCCGTAGAGAGGTTTATCAAAGCCACGCACAATGCCTGTAGGTGTGTCGATACCCAAAATCCGCCCCTCACTGCAAAGTGCGATGCGGTCGCAACGGCTCGCCTCGTCCATATATGGTGTAGATACGAGTATGGTTATTCCACGTTCCTTCAACGCCGCAAGCATATCCCAAAATTCATTACGAGATACGGCATCAACACCCGTTGTCGGCTCATCTAAAAACAATACGCTTGGACGATGAATCAAGGCACACGACAAGGCAAGTTTCTGCTTCATACCACCCGAGAGTTTGCCTGCCCGACGGGTGCAAAATGGTTCTATCTGCTTGTAAATAGGCGCTATAAGGTCATACGATTCTTCGACAGTAACGCCAAACAGGGCAGCAAAGAATTGTAAATTCTCCTCAACCGACAAATCCGGATAGAGAGAGAAACGAGCAGGCATATAACCTACACGCTTTCGGATAGAGAGGTAATCCTTTATTATATCGCATCCATCGACCTCAGCACAGCCATCGTCGGGATTGATGAGCGTAGTGAGTAGTCTAAAAAGCGTAGTCTTACCCGCTCCGTCGGGGCCGATAAGACCGAACAATTCACCTCGTCCGACCGAAAACGACACTCTATCGAGTGCAAGCACTTTGCCGTAACTCTTGGAGAGATTATGTACATCAATAACACCCATATTACAAAATAACTTCACCAGCCAAGCCTATCTTCAATCTGCCATCATTCTCAACGGCAATCTTTACAGCATAAACTAAATTGGCACGAGAATCCTTTGTCTGAATTGTTTTTGGCGTAAATTCGCTTTCGGACGAAATCCACGCAACGCGACCAGTGTAGTCATATCGTTCCTCACCGCCAAAATCGGCAACGACCTTCACCTCATCACCTAATTTGACATTGGCAAGTTGGTCGGAGGTAAAGTAGGCTCGCAGATAGATATTTTTAAGGTCAGCAATCTTCATCAAAGGCTTACCTACCGATGCCAACTCGCCGGCCTCGGCATATTTAACCAACACGGTGCCACCGACGGGCGAGATAATGCGACACTTTGAGATACGGTCATCAAGGGCGGCTATCTGTGCCTCCAAAGCAACAGAGTTTTCGTTGATGGTAGAGGTGTTTTTATACAGCGTTGAGAGCGTGGCCTCTAACTGCCCTTCCAAGATTTTTATCTGCGCCTCGATGTCGTCTTTCTGCTTCTGTGTCGCAGCTCCATCACACAACATATTATCCACGCGACGAAGTTCACTCTTCTGCTTTACAATCTGTTCACGCAACGCCGCTACCTGTTTCTTTACATCGGGGCGAGAGCTGAGCAATGCCGACAGCTGTGCTATGAGCTGCTTGCGCTGCAGATGGAGTTGAAGGCTATCAATCGTGCCTAACGTTTGATTGGCAGAGATTGTCATACCCTCCTCGATATCAAAGTTAATAATTCGACCCGTAGCCTCTGACGATACAACAACCTCAGTGGCCTCGAATGTACCCTGTGCGTCAAACTCCACCTCCTCGCTACACGCAAGGGCAAGCAGAGCCATAGCGATATATAATACCTTTTTCATATTCTATTGATTTAATGTTGTTTTCAATCTGTATATTGCTTGCAAAAGTTCTATTTCGTGAGTGGTGCGTGCAAGTGCGGCCGTCGTCTCATCGGAGATTTTTCGTAACAAGTCGGTGGCATCAATCACTCCATTGTTTAACTGTGACTCTGCAGCTATACGCACCCTGCGACGCAACTCCACGATACGTGAATCGTCCTTGATGGCTTGATGCAGGCGAGCAATCTCGCCATCGTCCTGCGTGGTCTGCATCTGGGTATTAAAGAGGAACACATCGCGCTGGACGGCAATTTGCCTCTCTGCGGCATTGAGTTTTTCAAGATTGTTGCGCTTGTTGTAAAACGCCCCTATATTCCACGACATACGCACACCGACAATGGCATTGAGCGACCAATCCGAAAAAAGCATATTTTTGAACATATCCAACCCTGGGTAACCATAGTAGCCCTGCGCAAATGCCGAGAAGCGAGGCATCAACGAGGCATTCATTGCTTTGCGCTGTGCCGCCAATTTACTCTTTTGTGCGTCGAACAGAGATAGTTCTGGGCGCAACGATGTGCGTGATTGAAGTTCACGCATTGCGGGTCGTTCCAACTTGTCAATGGTGAGTGATTGCCCTATAAAGATTTCCAACATACGGCGGTAACTTGCACGCGACGACTCTACCTGACCGAGCGTCTGACGGGCAGTAAGCAACTCCGCCTCCACTGCATCAACATCGGATTGACGCGCTACACCATTATCAAAATAGGATTTCATACGTTTCAAGTTGCTCTCCAAAACCCCAATCAAGACCTCGGTTTGCGCGACGCGCTCATCAAGCAACAAAATGCCGAAATAGAGGTTATCTACCCTTGACTGCAAATCGTAGAGCAACACATCTACTCGACAACATTGCTCTGTGGCCTCGGCCTCGACAACAGCTTTGTCAGCCTTCGATTTTCCGCCGTCCCAAATATTCTGCGATACATCAATAGCAACCTTATATTGGTCACGGCGAATACCCGTCATCTCAATCCCATTAGACTGCAAAATCGCATTGAACGCATCGGGATAGGTGGGCGCAGCGGACTGATAGGTCGCCTGAGCTGACAATGCCACCTGCGGAATCCACGCGCGAGAAGCATTTGACAGGTTATACTGCTCGGTCTGCGCGATAAGGTCGTATTGCCTGATTTCGGGATAGTGCTCCCGCGCAAGACGGCGACACTCATCTAGCGACTGCGCACCGGCACTCGCTACACACGCCGCCACAAACAGTGTTGAAAAAATCCGTTTCATAGGCTCATTGTTTTTTGATTCTCCTCAATATGGTTTCAATGTTCTCTGCTTTACGAGCTGCCAAGAACCGCTCACGGTCAGCCATCAGCTCACCCATAATAGGCTCCATAAACGGATAAGCAACAAAAGTGAAAATATTGAGCGACATAATACTGATAAACAACATTTTAACATCGACGCGTTCAATTTCGCCACGCTCGGCGGCACGGTCGATTTCAGCTTGCAGACCATTATACACACTATTTAGAACTATGCCTGCACGCTTATACAACACTTCGTATCGTTCGGGACGCGAAACTATCTCATTAATGACAAAGCGTGGCAAAAGCGGATTGGCGGCAACAAAGTCAAAGTGAGCCGCAATACCGCCCTTGATACGCTCAACAATAGGCAACAACGGATCGCCCATAATGGCAAACATCGAACTTGACATCGTTGCAAATTTTTCATCTACAATACGCTCAAAAAGTTGCTCCTTGGTGCGAAAATAGTAGTGTAGCATTGCGTGCGTTACACCTGACGCCTTGGCTATCGATATCGTCCTCGCACCGTCATAACCCTTGGTCAAAAATTCTTGCTCAGCTGCAGCAAGTATCAGTTGCTCTTTACTTTTGTTTTCTTGATTATCCATATATTCCGTAATTCAACAATTTTGTTTAACAAGATTGTTAATGCAAAAGTATAAAAAAAACAAACTCAACAAATAAATCAGACTAAAAATTTCAGGTAATGATATAGATATTGCCCTACAACGGACTATTTTTTCACAAACACAGCATAAAATATGCAGACGAAAAAAAATTGCAATAAATTCTATTCTCGTCCACATTATTGGATCACCTGAAAAGTTGGAGGAAAACCTGCGGCTATGCTACGCTTGACAATCTGTTGCGTGCTTTAGCGAAAGGGGTACTTCTTTTCAAAAAAAGATAATGTGATTTTGCCAAAGCACGCTTATCGCAAGCCAAGCGGCATAACCTGCGGCTATGCTACGCTTGACAATCTGTTGCGTGCTTTAGCGAAAGGGGTACTTCTTTTCAAAAAAAGAAGTACCCCTTTTCACAAAGAGATACTTCCAACATTTACTAAACAACTAAGAAAAAACTATACTATCATTACTCCCTTTAGAGAGTAATGCAAATTTAAATTCTTTTTTGATGTATGCAAAATTATTTTGAAAATAATTCTACAAAAAAGAAAACTTTTCAACCAACAGTGGTTTCTACACAACAAAAAACACTTATCAAATACTAAATATCAATTTGAATATAGATAATACCACCAATATGTGTCACCAAATTGTAAACGCACATAGTTTCCGCGTACAAAGGCATCGCTATGTTTTGCCTCCTCGGCACGCATAGCACCAAACCTTTCACGCATTGAAGCATCGTTTATTACGAAAGTCTGTTCCTCTGCCGGGTCGGCAATATCAGTATAAAGCATAAGTGCCTCGCGGTAGTGTTTAGGCAGACTGTCGGCGTTGGCTGCGCCATAGAGTGCAAGAACATTCTCCTTAAACTCTATGAGCCGTTTTTCAAGCAATAACGACATAAAGTAATAGTCTTGTGCAACATTTGTAACAGAGTCGGTAGAGACTATACGGGCAAAATAATCCGTTGCAACCTCATCCATAGATGGTGCAGCACCCAACAGCGAATAGACACTATCCGGAACAAGCGACGAGGTGCGTTGCTGCGGCGGCAACAAGCCTTCGGCGGCATAATACTGCGGATATTCAAAAAAGTGCTCACCCAAAGCATTCTCAGATGCAAGGATATATGCACGCATTGCTGTGAGCTCACGCGAAGCCTCGAGAGAGTTTTTGCCCACACGCAAAGCACCGTCAAAATCTCCATTATTAAAACGCGACATCGTCAATGTTTCACGTTTGAAATCGCCATCTCCATTGGAAAGTGTGCCAACAAGACACATCATCAGCACAAGGAGCATCATATTACGCCATAGCACCCTGTTTGTCACCATTGTGACATCCTTGATTTTCTCAAAGAGAATGCGGCGTAGGACAAAAGCAATGAAGCCATAAAAGGCAAGTCCCAAAGCGAAAATAAATATCCACGAATATGAGAAGCCTGCACCGGTATAAAGGCAGCGGTCAACATCGGTGATAAACGCCAACAGCAACGCCGACGGCAGATAGGCCAATGCAGTCCATTCACGACGTAGCTTGGCGAAGCTGTTGAGCCACAGTGCCAACAGAGTAAGAACAAGCGACACCACTCCACCCACCAACCAGGGATTGTAATCGAGTTTTCCGGTTGCAACTTCGTTATAGAATGCCTCGAGCAGAGGTGCTTGGTACACCCCAACAAACAAAAATGTAAAAACGGCAAAGAGTGTGGCACACACAGTTGCCACAACTCTTTGCAAACGCTTTTCTCCGTTATTTCTCATTTATTCCTTATTCTTTTTCAGCACCAAAGCTGTACGGGCAGGCAGATAGAGCAAAAGCCAACCTTTCTTGCGACGTGCGTGAAGTTTATCATATTGTGTAAAATGTGTCTGTGTCTCGTCAACAAGCGCATTGCCACCGAAACGCTCAGAATCGGTATTCAGTACTATAGAATATGAACCTTCCGGCACCAGCAAACCATAATCGGTGAACGAACGGTCGTGACTGAAATTGAAGACAAATATCAAATCCTTGCGCGAGAAGGCGAGAATCTGGTCTCCGTCATTATGCCAGATTTCCTGCACCGGACGGTTTTGGAAATTACGCACGCCACCCACCAAATCAATCATCTCCTTGTCGAAGCGGCCAAGAAGTGTATAGTTATAGGCTGGATTGTCGACAAGACTCCATTGACGACGGGCATATTTATGACTCCAACCGTTGCCTTCGCGCGGGAAGTCTATCCATTCGGGGTGTCCGAACTCATTACCCATAAAGTTGAGATAACCGCCGTTTATGGTAGCGAGCGTCATAAGACGTATCATCTTGTGGAGTGCGATACCACGTGACACCATATATGTTTCATCACCACGGTTGAAGTGCCAGTACATATCGGAATCGACAAGGCGGAAGATGATTGTCTTATCGCCAACGAGTGCCTGGTCGTGGCTCTCGGCGTATGAGATTGTCTTTTCGTCCTTTCGGCGGTTTGTGAGTTCCCAAAAGATTTCAGAGGGTTTCCAATCCTCGTCCTTGCGCTCCTTGATAATCTTTATCCAGAAGTCGGGGATGTTCATTGCCATACGGTAGTTGAAGCCGTAGCCTCCATCCTCAATCGGTGCAGCAAGACCAGGCATTCCGGAAACCTCCTCGGCAATGGTTATTGCCTTTGGATTAAGCTCGTGTATGAGCTTATTGGCCAAAGTAAGGTAACATATTGCATCACCGTTCTGTCCGGCATTGTAGTAGTCGGCATAACTGCAGAAAGACTCTCCAAGACCGTGACTGTAATATATCATTGAGGTTACACCATCAAAACGGAAACCGTCGAATTTGAACTCCTCGAGCCAATATTTGCAGTTCGAGAGCAGGAAGTGAACAACCTCGTTCTTGCCATAATCAAAACATAGAGAATCCCACGCACTATGAACACGTTTATCATCGCCATAGAAATATTGTGCCGGGTCGCCGTCGAGCAGGCCAAGACCTTCGTTCTCGTTCTTTACGGCGTGTGAGTGAACAAGGTCCATAATGACTGCGATGCCCATTCCGTGTGCGGCATCAATGAGTTCCTTAAGTTCCTCCGGGGTTCCGAAACGGGAAGATGCAGCAAAGAAATTGGATACGTGATAACCGAAACTGCCGTAATAGGGGTGCTCCTGAATTGCCATAATCTGTATGCAGTTGTAGCCATCGGCTGCAATGCGTGGCAACACATTCTCACGGAATTCGCGGTATGTTCCCACTTTTTCCTCCTCTTGTGCCATACCAATGTGACACTCATAAATGAGCAGAGGGGTACTCTTGGGAACGAATTTCTTGTTCTTGAACTCATACTCCTGTTCGGGAGCCCACACTTGTGCGCTGAAAATCTTTGTTGCCTCATCCTGCACAACTCTGCGCACCCAAGCCGGGATGCGCTCGCCGCAACCGCCATCCCAATAGACTTTCATCTTGTAGTGTTGTCCGTGAGAGAGTGCTTTCTTTGGCATTTTCCTTTCCCACACACCACCGGGTAATGGTTTCAATTCAAACTCGGGCAGTTCTTCCCAATTGGAGAAATCACCAATGAGAACTATTTTCTTTGCATTTGGTGCCCACTCACGGAACACCCACCCTGTCGAAGTGCGGTGCAGACCAAAATATAGATAACCCGAAGCAAAGTCGGACAATGTCTGACGACCGTTCTTTGTAAATTGTTTTACTCTATTTACAAAATACTGGTAACGTCCCTCGATACTCAAGCTATATGGTTCCAAATAGCTGTCGCGTTCTACAAGTTTCAGCATAGTAGTAATATTATGGTTGTTAATATTCTTTTATTCAACGGCCACCTTGATGACCACTTTCTTTAGCGGTGCCGATGTTATTGCCGGTGCGTGTCCATCTTGCGGAAAGAAGATTACGAATTCCCCTCTACGGACGTTGATATACTCTCTTGCCGGCATACCAACCGGATATATCACAACATCATCGGCATCATTGTAAGAGGCCTCGGGCAGCTCATTTATTGGCGTATAACCCATTATTTCATCGGCCGAGACGGGTATCTGTATATCAATAAATCTGCGGTGCACCTCAACAAAAGCCTCTTCCTTGGATTTAGGTTTAGCTTCCATCACATTCGCATAGACCAAGTCGCCGCATATTTCATTCCTTCCCAAAGGAAGTTTCGACAAATCTTCGTTCTCCAAAAAATCAATAACTTTAGAAAAATGAGGATTCAAAGCCTCATAAGATTTAAAGTTTTCCAACAAATCAAGTACCATAAATCTGTTTTATTCTATTATTCCCAAACTATATACACATTCGCGGAGCACACTGCCATCAGTATCCCTCACTATAAATTTTCCATTGCGCTGTCCCTCGTCAAAGACACCTTCGTAACGCAATCCGTCTGCGTCGATTGCCACACCGGCTCCGTGCTCAAGACCTTCGAGAAATCCTCCGCTGTATTTGCGACCATCACTAAGGCGAAGCACGCCCGGACCATTCATCATATCATCTTCCCAACAGCCATCGTAAACGTCTCCGTTCGCCCAAGTGTAGAGTCCTTTGCCACAACGTACATTGTCTTTCCATTCACCTTCATAGACATCACCATTTAAAAAGTACATTTTGCCTATGCCGTTGCGTTGCCCGCCTTTGAATGTACCTTCATACACAACACTATCTGGCGAGATATATTTTCCGTTGCCATTCCAAATGCCATCCTTGAACTCACCTTCGTAGACAGCTCCGCTAGAATATATGTAGCAACCTTTACCCTCATACACATTATGTGCCCACATTCCATTGTAACTGTCACCAAGAGGAGAAAGAAAAATGCCTTCACCCTCTCGCTTACCATTTTTCCACTGACCTATGTATTTGCTGTTATCGGCCCAGATGTAGGTCCCGACTCCATTATATTTGTCATTTACCCACTCACCGGCATACGATTCACCGGTAGAATAGATATATGTTCCGGAACCTTCGCGTCTGCCCATCACCCAAGCGCCGACATAATAGTCGCCATTAGGATAATCGATGCGGCCATAGCCCTGCATCCGGTCATCAACCCAACTGCCATCGTATTTGCGTCCATCGGCAAATTTGAAGACACCGGAGCCCTGTCTCTCACCTTCTTTGTAACTACCCTCGTAGCTGTCACCGTTTTTGTATTCATAGACTCCGGCTCCGTGACGTTTGCCTTTAAGGAAAGTTCCTTTGTATTTATCGCCATTGGGATAGACGACACGACCTGTTCCATTCGGGCGCTTTCTTTTTACCTCGCCAATGTACACAGAGCCATCGCGCAAAACTGTAGAAACAACACTCTTTGATTTATTTTTAGAAAAAATTGAAACAGCTGCTGATGGAGCAACTGCAACATCACTCTTTTCGGTCTGAGCCGGCAGAACTACCGGAACAAACAAGACAGGAAGTAGTATAGCAAAAAAGCGTTTCATCAATTATCTTTTTAAAACAACAATATTGTTGCCCGCAAGGGCTGCAACGTTGCGAGACATCCAAGCCATAGTTTCCTTGACATCACTCCGAATTAGAACAATATAATTCCGAAGCCGACGCAACATTGCAATAAACAATACTGCAATCACAAAGATAATAACAAAGTTGAGAAAAAAGAACGATGAGCTATTTATTTTGAAAAAATGTGAGATTTTCGACTTTTCATTTTATACAGAGATAGGAAAGAGTCTAACAGCCGATGTACAAGAAGGTTCTCTCTATTTACCGGCTACAACCTCAATGATATTCTCCTTTTTAAAATATTCACGTGCAAGACGCTGCAAATCAAGTGGTGTCACACACTTAATTTCATCGATATACCTGTTTACCGATGAAAAATCAACACTTGAAAGCCAGGCATTTATAAAGACCTCTGACTTTGCAGACTGCCCTTCATACTCACGGCACAACTCACCCATTATATAGTTACGGACAAGTTCTATCTCCTGTTCATCTACGGGCTCGTTGACAAGACGGTCCAATTCACGATAGACCTCTTCAATCAAAGGCTCAACATACTCCGTCGCGCACTCGCTACTTATCATAAATGCATTGCGTGAGCCATAGGCATCCAGTTCTGCCGCGATATGATAGGTGTATCCGTTGTCCTCGCGGACATTGCTCATCAGACGGCTACCGAAATAACCGCCAAGCAGCACACACAAGAAACGGAATTTAAGGAAATCGGGATGTTGAGAATCCATTGCCATAAAACCTATCTTTACAGCACTCTGCATTGTATCGGGAACAGGAACATCACGACGTCCTGTATGTGGAGCAGGGTCTTCAACGTCATTGGGGGCACACACTTTTGAACATCCCCACGCATCCTCTCCAAAACCGGCAAACAAAGCAGAGAGCATAGGTTCGTCAACAGCCCCGGAAACAAAAACCGAACAGTTTCTACTGCCATAATAGTCATTATAGTAGCCTATAATGTCATCACGTGTTATGGCATCATAGTCCGATGCTTCAACAACGTGCCCCAACGGGTGCTCACTACCCCACAGACAATTCTCGAAATAGCGTTGTGAAACGACGTCTACTTTGTGGGAATTTACCAAGAAGTAGGATTTATTGTTACTCTTGACAGTATCAAGGTTCTCCTGAGGAAACGACGGATGCTTGACGAGTTCCTCAAGCACCGACAACAATGGCACGAAGTGCTTGGACATCGTATAGAGGGTGATATGATTGCAGTTCTGGGAAGAATACATATCTATCCAAGCTCCGTAGAAATCCAGTTTCTGCGAAATGTCAGCAGCAGTGAAAGCACCGGCACCCTCACGCAACATTCTATTTGTGAACATTGCCAACAGCGGTTTAGTCTGCACTGAATAGTCGCCTTTGAACAGGATATCAAGCCTCACGACGCCCTTGTCAACACTGTCGAGCATATACAACGGCACGCCATTCGGCATTGTCACCAAACGTGGCAACGCCAAATGTTCGAGCAACATAGGTTTTATTGTCGGTGGCAGCGGTTTCATCAGTCGTTCCAAGCAAAACCGATAGATGCGGCAAATGCCTTTGCGCGCTCAAGATCCTCCGGTGTATCAATACCGATAGTTTCAATATCAGTAACACCGACCTTTATTTTGTAACCATTCTCAAGCCAACGGAGTTGCTCAAGCGACTCGGCCTTTTCCATAGGTGACTGAGGGAGAGTTGTCAGTGTCTCCAAGAGATTGGCACGATAGGCGTATATACCAAGATGCTTGTAGAATGTGTGTTTGCTGAGCCACTCTGCTTTTTCCACTCCACGGAGATAAGGCACAACAGAACGACTGAAATAGATGGCATATCCCTTTTCATTCAGAACTACCTTTGGAGAATTGGGACACTCAAGACGCTCAATGCCATCGGCTGCTTCAAAAGGCTTTACCAGTGTTGCTATATCAGTCTCCTCGCTATCGAAACAAGCAATGAGAGCATCAACCTGTTTGCGCTGAATGAAAGGTTCATCACCTTGTATATTCACAATGACATCACACTCCAGCCCCAAACGCTTATATGCATCGAGACAACGCTCGGTGCCGTTGTTACAATCGGGCGATGTCATCACCACCTTGCCGCCAAAAGCAAGCACAGCATCTTTTATGCGGTCATCGTCTGTAGCCACATACAGATCATCAAAGCACTCCTTCACCTGTTCATACACACGCTGGATTACAGGCTTTCCACCCAACATAGCCAACGGTTTTCCCGGAAAGCGGGTAGAGGCATATCGTGCCGGTATAATTCCTACAAATTTCATTGTTATTTTGTATAAAATCCGTTCTATTCTATTATTCAAAAATATCATCAAAACCCTCTTGCAGTGTCTCTTCGGGCACATACAACTTAGCCGGAGCAAGTTCATCTGCAACAGAGAGCGTATCGCTCTCAATCTCTTCAAACGGCAAGAATTTACTGCGACAAGGGTCAAAATCTTCGGGTATGTCAAAAAGTTCATCCTCGCTATAAGGCAACGATTTGTCGGCATAAACCTTTTGCATATACAAGCCATAGATAGGCAGAGCCATTGATGCTCCCTGTCCTTCACTCATTCTATCGAAGTGGATGTTACGCTCTTCTCCACCGACCCAACAGCCGGTAACAAGCGACGGTGTGTAGCCGACAAACCAACCATCGGACATATTCTGGGTTGTACCGGTTTTTCCACACATATCGGCTTTTATATTATATACGCCTCGGAGACGATAGCCCGTTCCCTCGTTGATGACGCCACGCATCATATCAATCATCTTGTATGAACTTTCGCGGCTGATAACTTCATTCTTTTGAGCAGAAAATGTTGCAATGACATTGCCTGCATTATCTTCGATGCGTGAAACCATAAGAGGAGCAACACGCATACCCTTACCGACAAAAGCGGTATATGCACTGACCATCTCGGACACCGAAGCATCGCACGAGCCCAAGCACAATGATTGTGTAGCCTCAATGCTTTGGTTTGTCAAGCCGAATTCGTGTATAAGTTTCTTCAAGGAATAAGGGCTTAGCTGGTTCATCAGGTAGGCCGAAATCCAGTTGTTCGATTTTGACAATCCCCAGCGCAGTGTCACCATTTCGCCATATCTGTCGCGCGACGAATTACGTGGTTTCCAAACTCGTCCAAGGTCGTCAAAGAGAGTCTGCTCAACATTACGGGTCTCATCACAAGGCAAGAAGCCACGCTCCATAGCCAATGAATAGAGGAACGGTTTGATTGTTGAGCCCACCTGACGACGGCCGTTGCTTACCATATCATATTTGAAATAGTGGTAGTTTGTTCCACCTACATAGGCTTTGACTTCACCGGAGAGCGGGTCCATAGACATTGCTCCCGTACGAAGGAAATATTTATAATACTTTATAGAATCCATAGGAGTCATCACAGTATCCTTCAGCCCCTGATAGGTAAAGACCTTCATTTCTTGTTTGGTATTGAAAGCCTCTTCAATCTCCTTTTGTGAATGTCCGCTTTTCTTCATAAGACGATAGCGTTCACTCTGTTTCATATTCCGGAGCATTATACTTTCAACCTCGGCCACTTTCAGGTCGCTACTGAAAGGAGCTGTTTTCTTGCCTTTCTTCGCTTTGAAGAAATCGGTCTGCAGCTTACCTGCAACGTGTTTTTGCACAGCATCTTCAAGGTATGACTGCATACGTGAATCAATGGTTGTATATATTTTCAATCCATCTGTATAAATATTGTACTTTTCACCATTGGGCTTTACATTCCTGTTACACCACCCGAAAAGCGAATCTGTTGCCCAACGGAGCGAGTCGTCATAGAACTGTTGCATTTGCCAACCACGGTAATTCTTGCGCTCAGGTTTCTTTGCCGTCATATAAAGACGCAGATATTCGCGGAAGTAGGGAGCAACACCCTCGTTATGGTCGGCTGTGTGATAATCTATACCCAATGGAAGTCTTGACAACGAATCGCACTCGTCGGTTGTAAGATATCCAGCCTTATGCATCTGCATAAACACGACATTTCTGCGATCGCGGGTCATCTCGGGACGACGAATAGGGTTAAAGAGAGATGAGTTCTTGCACATACCGACGAGCATAGCCGACTCCTCAATCGTGAGTTCACTTGCACGCTTGCCAAAATAGACAGCCGCCGCACTCGCAAGACCCACAGCATTGTATCCGAAATCATACTTATTAAGGTACATTGCAAGTATCTCGTTCTTGGTGTATTGTTGTTCAAGGTTCACGGCAATAACCCACTCATTGGGTTTCTGATAGATGCGGTCGAGTATACTGCCCGATGCTCCCGAATAGAGAAGTTTTGCCAGCTGTTGGGTGATTGTACTACCGCCACCGGAATTCTCCTGTTGCAGAATTATACTCTTCACCATTACACGCAAAAGAGATTTGCCATCAATACCCGAATGGTCAAAGAAACGGACATCCTCGGTAGCAATCAGAGCGTCTATCAGATGTTTTGGTATCTCATCAAACTCCACACGAACACGGTTTTCTTTGCTGTAAGACCAAGTACCCATCTCTTTCCCATCGGCCGAAATAATTTGAGAGGCGTATTTGTATTGTGGATTTTCGAGTTCGCTTGTATCAGGCACATACCCCACCCATCCGCGAGATGTTGCATAGAACAGGAAGGCAACCGCCAAAACAGAGATTGCGAGAATAACCCATATCGCAATCAATATCCTTTTAGTTTTTTTCATATCTGTCGTGTTATAAAAGATACCCAATGGTTTCCTTTTAAAGGAAAATCATAGTTCTGCAAATTTAATACAAAAAATCCAATATCGTGCAAGCTTTTGAGTCCCTTTGAATGTCTACAGGATTTTTGAAATAAAATAACGTCCGGATATTGCTTAAAAAAGATTATTGCGCTATCTTTACAAGAAATTTATTTTGTAATCAGCATTGAAGATGAAAAGCAGGAGCTTTGTTTCGATTAACGACCTCTCACGTGAGAAGATACTCTCACTGCTTGAAACAGCAGAGAAGTTCGAAGAGAACCCCAACAGGGATATACTAAAAGGAAAAATTGTCGGTTCGCTTTTCTTTGAGCCATCGACAAGAACACGTTTGAGTTTTGAGACAGCGGCCAACAGACTTGGTGCAAGTGTCATAGGTTTCAGTGATGCAGCCACAAGTTCGGCCACCAAAGGTGAGACCTTGAAGGACACCATCAAGATGGTGTCGAGTTATGCAGATGTCATTGCTATGAGACACAAGCTCGAAGGTGCAGCCCGCTATGCAAGCGAAGTATCGCAGGTGCCTATAATAAATGCAGGAGACGGGGCGAACCAACACCCATCGCAGACAATGCTCGACCTCTACTCCATCAAAAAGACACAGGGTACCCTTGAAGGTTTGAAAATACACCTTGTGGGCGACTTGAAGTATGGTCGCACAGTGCATTCATTGTTGCACGCGATGCGTCATTTCAACCCCACATTCTGTTTCATATCGCCCGACGAATTGCGTATGCCCGAGGAGTACCGACTTTTCTGCGAAAAGAACAATATCCCTTATACCGAAACATCTGAATTCAATGAAGATGTCATTTCCGACGCAGACATCATCTATATGACACGAGTGCAACGCGAGCGTTTCAGCGACATTATGGAATACGAAAAAGTCAAAAACTGCTATCGGCTCACAAATGCAATGTTGGCAAACACGAAAGAGAACCTTAGAATTCTCCACCCACTGCCACGTGTGAACGAGATTGCGCAGGATGTGGATGACAACCCAAAGGCTTACTATTTTCAGCAGGCGCAGAACGGTCTCTATGTACGCGAGGCAATAATCTGTGATGTCCTAGGCATTAACATTTAATCCAAAAGAGTATGAACGATAATAAAAAGCCGGCATTGCAAGTTTCGGCACTATGCAACGGCACAGTGATAGACCACATTCCTGCCGACAAGTTGTTTGCTGTTGTCAACCTGCTCAACATCCAAACAATGAGTAACAATGTAACAATTGGATATAATCTCGAAAGCAAGAAATTGGGCAAAAAAGGACTGATAAAAATCTCGGACAGGTTCTTTACCGACGATGAGATAAACAAAATTTCTGTTGTTGCACCCAATGTGGTACTGAACACTATACGGGATTACAATGTTGTTGAAAAACGGGAGGTCAAGATGCCCGACGAAATACACAACATAATAAAGTGCAACAACCTCAACTGCATCACCAACAACGAACCGATGGCAACACACTTCTACATAGCAGACCGCGCCACGCACACGCTTAAATGTCGCTATTGCGAGAAAGAGGTTGCCTTGAACGACATTAAACTGTTATAATAATGAAGATAAGCTGGAAACCCGGCACAATGATATACCCTTTGCCGGCCGTGCTGATAACTTGTGGCGACAATCCCAAGAACTACAATATGCTCACAGTGTCGTGGGTAGGAACAACTTGTACCAACCCTGCAATGTGTTATATATCCGTGCGCCCCGAAAGACACTCCTATCCGATAATAAAAGAGACCGGCGAGTTTGTCATCAATCTCACCACGGCAGATATGGCTAAGGCCACAGACTGGTGTGGTGTCCGTTCGGGCAAGGACTATGACAAGGCAAAGGAAACAGGGCTTACATACGCCCCGTCAATAAACGTCAAAGCTCCAATAATAGCAGAATCACCACTGAGTATTGAGTGCAAGGTAAAGCAGATAATACCGCTCGGTTCACACGATATGTTCCTTGCCGAGGTGGTTAACGTGCAAGCTGACGACCGCTATCTTGACCCCGTGACAGGCGAATGGAATCTTGCGGCTGCCGACCCATTGGTGTATACTCACGGAAAATATTTTCACCTTGGCGATTTCATCGGTAAGTTCGGTTGGAGTGTAAAGAAGAAGTAACAATGAGAAGAGATAGCCTGATTGCAGTTTTGATTGCAGTCTTACCATTTCTGACAGTAGCACAAGAGATGGACAAGACAAAATTCAATGTCGGTGTAAAAGCCGGCTTTCAGGCTGTTACGTACAACGACCCAGAATTCAACATCGAAGGGTACAAGTTTGACACGAACAACATACAGAGCAACAAAATCGGTTATGCCTTTTCCTTGTTTGCCAGGGTCACAAAGAACAGATGCTATCTGCAAACAGAAGGTACATTCGGCATTACAAACCACAGTTTTGATTTTCAGGATGAACAAGAGAAGGTAGATGGCAACTTCATTCCAAACAACACGGTCTACGACCTGAGAACATATTGTATACAAGTTCCCATACTCTTTGGTTTTAACTTTATTGAGACAGACAGATACTGTTTGAGCCTTTTTACAGGCCCGCGAACAAAAATCCTGCTACCATCACTCTGCAAGCAAAGTTTCAAGCACTTCAAATACGATGGACTTGAGGAAATTCTTCACACAAAAACATACTATTGGGAAGTTGGCCTAGGCATAAAAATAAGCAGAGTATTCCTTGATATGACATTTGATGCCGGACTGAACAAGGTCACCAGCCATATTATATCACATTCAGACGGAAAAATATTCACTACCAACAGACACGACAACATCCTGAGTTTTTCAGTGGGATTCATATTCTGACAAAAAGAATGCCGCTATCTACAACCTATCTGAAATCGTTGGCGAATAAATCCTCAAGCACCTCATTACAGGAAACTTCTAATAAAGTCAACTTGTTATCAATAATATGAATTGCAACAATAGTGTTTATTCTTTGCTTTTGTCTTCTTTGGGGGCTAGAGCTCTACAATTCTGT
>JAFYWV010000107.1 GCA_017546505.1 Bacteroidaceae bacterium | reverse complement strand
TTTCATTTTGCCGCCACAGCCGGATAGTATACATATTATATATAGTGTGCCTATAGCCTTTAACATGACTTTGTTTTTCATGGGTCGTTTGTTTTATTGTTATTGATGTTTTGTTTTTTATTCGTTTGTGGGGTATCCGCCGCCCAGGGCTTGGTATAGCTGTATGAAGTAGGTGATTATGTTGCCCTGTGTTGTAACCACATTGTTTTCGTAGCTAAGCACATTGCGTTGCGAGTCCACCACCGTTTGGAAACTTTGCAGCCCTTTCATATATAGGTCCAGCGAGAGCTCCAACGATAGCTTTGCCTGTTCAAAAGCCTGTTCGTTCGTCGTTATCTGTATCAGTGCTTTTTGATACATTATCAGTGCATTGTCCACTTCGAGCAAGGCATTCTGTATGGCGGTGTTGTATTTTTCTACAGCTTCGTTGTAGTTTATCCGTTCGCTTTGTGTGCCATAGTAGCGTTTCATGCCGCTGAACAGATTCCATTTCATGGCCGGCGATACGCTCCATGTCATATTCTTTTGCTTGAAGAAGTTCTTAAACTCGTCGGACTCGAACCCTATAGAGCCGTTTATCATAAACTGTGGAAACCACTCTCTGCGGGATAGTTGCAGCTTGTTGGCTTGGGCTTCCATATTCAGTTCTGCCACTCTTATGTCGGGGCGTTGACGTATCACTTTGGCCGGAATTTCAAGGTTTAGCTTAGGAGTAAACTGTGGTAAGGGTTGCGGTACTATCAGTTTGTCGCGCAGCTCCCAAGGTATGTCGCCCACCAGCAAGCCTATCTGGTTTATCTGTTGCAGTATTGCCGACTCTATGCTCGGTATCGATGCCAGCGTGCTGTAGTATACCGTTTTGGCCTGTGCCACATCCAGCTGCGACGCCAAGCCGGCACGGTAGCGGGCTTCGGTAATATCCAGCGTTGCCTTTTGGGTTTCGAGATTGGTATACGTCACATCTTTCTGGGTCTGATACACTCTGAGGTTGATGTAGGCTATACCCACTTGGCTGCATAGCGACACCATTACGGCGTGGTACTGTTCGCGTGTGGCAAGGTAGTTCTTTTTATAATACTCTGCCTCTTTGCGTATGGTGCCAAAGATGTCTATCTCCCAACCGGCGTTTATCGAGGCATTGCCGTAGCGACTGATGTCGTTGTTGCCATACACCGCCATGCTTTGGCGTGTAGGCGAGTAGGACGCCTGCATATCCACAGTAGGGAAAAAGTCGGCAATGGCGTTGCGGTATTGGTTGCGAGCCAGTTCTATATTGTTGATAGCCGTTACCACATCGGCGTTGTTGGCCACAGCAAGGTCAATAAGATGTAGCAACATAGTGTCGTTAAACTGTTGCCACCACGCATCTTTCGACGGCAAAGACTGTTCAAAACGGCTACTGTCGGCCCACTGCTGCGGTAGGCTGTCAAGCTGCAAAGGGCGTATTTGCGGCATCTGACCCCACACCGCAACGGCAAACAAAAGGCCTAAGCAAAAAATAAAGATTCTTTTCATACACGTGATTCTATTTTTTTTCTTCCTATAACAAACGGATAGGAAATTTGGTTTTTTCCCATCCCGATGCCGTTGAAATTCCCTCGTGATGAAAATTGAACTCCCTCCCGATGTAGATAAAACTGCATCGAGAGGGAAATTTATTTTCTTAGAGGATAAATTTGAAATCCCTGATGGAGAGAGTATAAATAAACGGTTTATTTCGACTAAAACCCTCAGGCTTTTCAAGTTTTCCCTTTAAGGTTTTTATGTTTATCATATAATTTATTCAAAGAACATTTAAAGGCAAATGCAATAAAATTAGATATTTGGAGTTTTACAAATCATTGAAATGTCTAATAAAGTAATAATACA
>JAFYWV010000012.1 GCA_017546505.1 Bacteroidaceae bacterium | reverse complement strand
GCCCTCAAAAGCTTCTTCAATATCGTCAAGCGGGATATTGTCGATGCTCAAAGGCTTCTTGCTCGCGTTGATGATCAACGTGAAATGGTCATCGTACAGATAGACCGAGTGTACGAAGATGTTGATGAGCGCTCTGCGCTTATTGAAATCGTCCATCGGCATTTCACAAACGAAATCAAGAAAGGCATATATCTGCGCCTCGGTTAAACAGATTTTCTTGTTGCTCTCGATAGCGAGCTGTGTTTCCAATTCGGTTTTCTCGGCTTGGCGGCGGTTCAGTCGCTCGGTCAGCATATCCACCGCTTGTCCTTGCTCGATACCTTTCCAAAGGTTCTCAATGGCGGCATCAACCTCTTTGATTGCTTTCTTGATTTCCTTTATTGAAAGGTTATCAGGGCTCTTGTTACATTCCTCCGCAACCCGCTTGGCAATATAGCGTATCTTATCTTCGGTGAGCATTTGCAGACATACCTCGATAACGCGGTTTTCAATATACTCTTTGCCGACAACCTTCTTGTCACATTTGTTTTTGCGAGCATTCTTGCAGTTATAATAATGGTACTGCTTGCCCGACTTTCCCGTGCCGCCGTAGCCGACCATCATTTCCTTGCAATGACCGCAGAAAAGCTTAGTTGTCAAAAGGTATTCGTTTTCACCGCGAGTACGCGCGGGTGCGGATTTGTTCTTGTTCATAAGTGCTTGTACCCGATAGAATAAGTCGTCGTCCATAATACGAGGCATTCCACCGGGCTTTTCCTCTCCTTTGTAAATATATATGCCGATATAGCGTTTGTTTTTGAGAAGATGGCTGAGGCTGTTGTAGGTAAACTCGTTACCAATCGAAGTCTTAACCTTTCTTCGTTGCAAGTCCTTGACGATCTCTGCTTTGGTTTCGCCGCTTGCATATCGTTCATAGATCTCACGGACGATTGCCGCTTCTTCCTCGTCAACCGAAAAGGTACGGTCTTTGTTTACCTTGTAGCCAAGTCCGGGATTGCTGCCGTTGGATAGGCACTTCTCGGCGTTGAGTGACATTCCTCGGTTGATCTTCTGTGCAAGCTCCACGGAATAGTATTCCGCCATACTTTCAAGAACACCCTCGATAAGAATGCCCGAAGCATCGTCCGAAATATTCTCCTTGGCAGACATCACTCGGACGCCGTTCTTCTTTAGCTTTGCTTTGTTAATTGCGCTATCATAACGGTTACGGGCAAAGCGGTCAAGCTGATAGACGAGCACACCTTCAAAGGTGTGCTTTTCGCTATCCGAAATCATTCTTTGAAATTCAGCACGGTTATCAAATTTACCGCTTTGTGCGCGGTCGATATATTCACCCACAACAGTGTAATTGTGAGATTCGGCATATTCGTAACAGACCTTCAACTGTCCCTCAATGGATTGTTCGGTCTGACTATGGCTTGAATATCGAGCGTATATTACTACGTTCATTGTAATACCTCCTATTAGTCCTAATATAATTATACTTATTTATCGTGAGAAGTCGATTGTACCGATACGGAAACACCCGACGCGGGTGCGTCGGGTGTCCTTTCGTCGTATTCGGGGTGCTTAGCGAGCCACTTTTCAAAGTAAGCTTTGCCCTCGTCGCTGTCGTAAAAGGCGCGGATCTCGGGCACCAAGGCTTTAGCAAAGGAATTGAGCAGTTCTTCGGGGAGCGCAACGTCGATCTTTTTGCGTTTGGTCATAGGCAGTCCTCCTTATAAGCTTCGCTCTTTTTTGCGCTGAAGGACTTTGTAATAATGCTCGCAGGCTTTGAGTACGAAGTCCTCGGTTTGCTTTGCATTGCCTTTCGGGATATACTTTCTGATACGCTCCATCGGCACCTTGAACATTTCCTTCTGATTTGCCTTTTCCTCGCTCATAATCTCGGCAATGATCTCGGGAGTCAACCCCTGCTCGAAGCTAATCTTCTTGAAGCGGCAAGCCTGCGAGAGCGACGGAGTGCAATCATTGATTTCCATCTGCTCCAAGAGGTCGTATTGCTCTTGCTCGTTGAGATAGGAAAGCTCCACGGCGGGAGTAAAGGAAATGCGCCCCTCGTCCACATATTCAAGGATTTCGGGAATAAGGTTGGTAAGACGGATATAGCGCTGAACTTGTCTTGCGCTTTCGTTGCTATCGACAGCAATTTGCTCGTCGGTTCTTAACTTCGCGCCAACTTGGCACGAAGTTAAATCAGACCTCCAACCTTGATGCGCCATTGCATCGGCTTTCATCTTATAAGCAAAAGCTTTCTCGCTCGGAAGAATGTGCTCGCGATGGAGATTGCTATCTACCAATACGATTGCCGCCGCATCACGGTCGAGAGAAACGATTAAGGCAGGGACCTCTTTGATCCCTGCCTTTTGGCTTGCCATAACCCGTCTGTGACCGGATATGATCTCGTATTCATCTTCGGTATTCTCCTTAGGGCGAACGATTATCGGAGATAAAACGCCGTGCTCGCGAATGCTCTCGGAAAGGCGCTCCATTTCCTCGTTGTCCTTCACCTTGTAAGG
>JAFYWV010000106.1 GCA_017546505.1 Bacteroidaceae bacterium | reverse complement strand
GGCCTTTTCGTCGGAGGAGCAACGGCGCTTGGTGCAGTATTTGCACAACCTCAATGCCAAGGAACGTACTATTTTCAATATGGTGGTGATGGAGGAATACTCGATTCTCGAGGCTGCCAAAGAGTTGCAGGTAAACCCTTCGGTGGTCAAAACCTACTACTACCGGGCGCGTGCCAAACTGCAGGACTTGTTGTTGCAAAACGAGAAAGAATTGTTGAAAGAATATAATTTGGTTAAGGAATGAATATAGAAGAATTGTATAAAGATAAGTTGAAGAATAGCGAGGTTGCCCCTCCCGATGCCGTATGGCAACAGTTGTCGTCGCAGTTGGAAGGAGGTGTTTCGCAGTCGTCGGTGTCGGAAGCGGCGCGTCGGTCGTCGACCTCGATGGCCCAGGGTGCTACCGCTATGGCTACCTCTAAGGTTGTGGCGGTGGTGGCTGCTGCCATAGTAGCTGCCGTGGTGGCCACAGTGGCGGTGATAGGGTGGAACAACGACAACCCTGCAGCTGCCGATACAGTAGTCGTAGCGCATCACGACGAAGACGACACCACTGCTGCTACAGCCAATATAGAGTCGGTGATGCAGCCCGATGTTGCCATCGCTGCCACTGCTACAGCTTCTGCTGCCGAGGTGTTGCAAGCCGTAGAACCGGCCTCCATAGTACCCGATGTCGTAGCCGACAATACCGTGGTGGACGAAGCTGTGTATATGGCCGACAATACTGCCACATCTGTATCTGCCGACAGTCGTGTGGCGGAGACCGAAGCTACTGTGGCCGATGTTCCCGTGTTTGAAAATCCTAAACAAGAACAAGAGCCGATACCCGAGGTGTTGCAACAGCTTAGAATGGAAGAGGACAAAACCTTTGGAGAGATATTCGAACAGGTGCAAAAGATAGAACAGGAAAATGTCGATTCGCTGGCCAAGTACCTTCAAGAGATGTTTACCGCAGAGCTTAGTATACCTCGCATAATAACGCCAAACCACGACAACATCAACGACTGCTGGGTGATAAAAGGATTGGAAAACTACAATAACGTACATGTTGCAGTGTTCTCCGTTTCGGGCAAGATAGTATTTGAAAGCAAAAACTACGACAATACATGGTGCCCTACCAATTTGCCCGATGGCTCGTACTACTACAATGTAGTTATCAGGGATAAAAACTATCAGAAAACAGGGGTGCTGCAAATCAAGTCGAGGTAGCAAGGTGTTGCTGCCAAGTGTTGCTTTTTGCGTGCCAATGTAGTAGTTTTAGAACATGCTTGATGATATGTCAAAATTAATATGTATCTTTGCAGTTTCAAAACATAATCTATACAATGAATGCAACAGATTTAAACAGAGAACGTAAGGGCGTGCAGTTTGTGGTTCGCGAACCTGCCGAACTTATGGCATTCCTTATGGTCAAGATGTCGGGCATAAGCCGTACCAAGGTCAAGAATATGCTTACCAATGGTTTGGTATGGGTCGACGACGAGGTGGTGAGCCAATACAACTATGCCTTGAAGCCGGGCATGGTGGTGCGTATCGGCAACAAAGCCGAGAAACGAAAATTTTCCAGCAAATGGATTAGGATAGTGTACGAAGACAAGTATATAGTGGTTCTAGAAAAACGTGAAGGCATAGTAACCAACAGCCCTACTACCGAAGACTCGGTGCAGAAGGTGCTGAACGACTATTTTGCTTTCACCCGTCAACGCTGCCGTGCTCATACCGTGCACAGATTGGACAAGCACACTTCGGGATTGCTGATATTTGCCAAGGACAAAAAGATAAGCATGATGTTCGAGCACGATTGGAAAAACATAGTGTCAGACCGCCGATATGTTGCGGTGGTGGAAGGCTTCTTGGAAAGGGAGATGGGCACTGTAGAGTCGTACCTTAAGGACAACAAAATGTTTGTATCCTACTCGTCGGAGGTGGACAATGGTGGCAAGTTGGCTATAACACACTACAGAACATTAAAACGAAAACCAAACTTCTCTCTTGTAGATTTGAAGTTGGATACAGGCCGAAAAAATCAGATACGCGTGCACATGCAGGATATAAAACACCCGATAGTGGGCGACAGCAAATATGGCAGCACTACCGACCCTATTCACAGAGTGGCCTTGCATGCCTACAAGCTGGCGTTTACCCACCCCGTAACTAAGCAAGAGTTGGAGTTCGAAACTCAGATACCCGACAATTTCTTACGATTGGTAGACAAGATATAATTAATAAGGGACTGATAATGCTTTGATGTGTTTCATCAAAGCATTATTTTTTTGTGCGTATGCAACATCTGCCCTCCAATTGTCGTTTGTTTCACGGTATACCGTGGCGAGGTTTATGATAGGGTGTGGCGGATACGACGGTAGGGTGTTATTTTTAGGGGTGTAGC
>JAFYWV010000105.1 GCA_017546505.1 Bacteroidaceae bacterium | reverse complement strand
TAACTGCGAAAAAGAGAAAAACAGGCAAAAAAGCCACGGGTAAGCGAGAGCAAAGAAAGTTTACTTGCTTTGCCGAGCGGGAGTGGGTTCGTGCAACAAAGGGCATAAAAAGACAAGCACTTCTTGAGGACAATGTAAATATTTTTTTTGAAATAAATTTAAACAGCTTCTTAATTTACTAATCGTAAATGAGGATTTTGGAGACAAGCATGACAACAAAAGAGCCTTTTTAGCCCCCTCTATTATATACGTAGAGTATCCTCTATCATCAGTTCACGAACACGCAATCGAAATACTCATCGAAAAGAGCCTTTGCCTCATCAAGCTGTTCGGGAGTATTCTCCTTAACGCCCTTGAGCTTGTACTCCATTCCAAGAGGCTCATATTTGTGGGCACCCAAGGTGTGGTATGGCAGAACCTCGACACGCTTTATCATGTCATAATCCTTAAAATGCTCGCCAAGCGCGCGGATATCCTCCTCGAATGCACTGTATCCCTGTACAAGGACATAACGTATCCAGAAAGGACGTCCCTGCTCCTGCAACCACTTTGCAGTGGCAAGGGTCTGCTTGTTCTGGCGCTCTGTGAGGAGGCTATGACGTTCAGGATTGAACTGCTTTATGTCGAGCATCACAAGGTCGGCAATCGAGAAGAGTTCCTCAACATCGCTGTTCCAGATGCTGCCGTTTGTATCGATGCACACATGTATTCCCTGCTCCTTGAGACGCTTCACCAATGGCACGAGCGCCTTTGCCTGGAATGTAGGCTCACCACCGCTGAAGGTGACACCGCCACGCTTACCGAAGAAGGGCTTCTCGTTCATGGCCATGCGCACGATATCCTCGATGTCGGTCTCCTTGCTCTCGCCCTTTGCATCAATGGTATCGGGGTTGGCGCAATAGAGGCAACGGAAGTTACATCCCTGCAGGAAAACTACAAGACGCAAGCCCGGGCCGTCGAAAGTACCCAAGGACTCGTATGAATGTACTCTGATTTTCATAGTTGTTATCTTGAAAAAATAGGCCGGCCAAAAAAGCCAGCCTATTCTTATTGAACATTATTAATGTCTTATTACATACGCTCGTGGAAAGAACGAGAGATAACCTCGAGCTGGTGCTCACGGCTGAGACGGATGAAGTTCACAGCGTAACCCGATACACGGATTGTCAACTGTGGATACTTCTCTGGGTGCTCCATAGCATCCATAAGCATCTCGCGGTTCAATACGTTCACGTTGAGGTGGTGTGCACCCTTTGTGAAGTAACCGTCCATCAAAGTAATGAGGTTCTCTACACGTGTCTCCTCGTCAACACCGAGTGACTTTGGAATGATAGAGAATGTGTTACTGATACCATCCTGTGAGTCACGGTAGCGGAGCTTTGCTACAGAGCTCAAAGATGCAACAGCACCGTTCTTGTCACGTCCGTGCATTGGGTTGGCACCTGGAGCGAAAGCAACACCCTTGGCGCGACCGTCAGGAGTAGCACCAGTCTTCTTACCGTACATCACGTTAGATGTAATGGTGAGGAGTGACAATGTAGGCTGAGCGTTCTTGTATACAGGGTGCTTCTTGAGCTCCTCGCTGAAGAAGTATACCAAGTCGATACCGAGGTGGTCAACACGGTCATCATCGTTACCGAAGCATGGGAACTCGTTCTCGATGTCGAACGACTCTGTCAAACCGAGCTCGTTACGCTTAACTGTTACCTTACCGTACTTGATAGCCGAGAGTGAGTCGATAGCGATAGAGAGGCCAGCAACACCATATGCAAGGTTGATTGAAGGATCTGTATCGATAAGAGCCATCTGAGCCTTCTCGTAGTAGTACTTATCGTGCATGTAGTGGATGATGTTCATTGAGTCGTTGTAAACGCGTGCAATCTCAACGAGCACCTTCTTGTAGTTAGCAAGAACCTCCTCATAGTTGAGAACGTCGCCCTCAAGTACAGGAATATCCTTAACGACAACAGTACCTGTGTTCTCGCAACGTCCACCGTTGATAGCAAGCAAGAGAGCCTTGGCAAGGTTACAACGTGCACCGAAGAACTGGATCTGCTTACCTACAGCCTGGTAAGATACGCAACATGCGATACCGTAGTCGTCGCACTCGCGAACCTCACGCATCAATGTATCGTTCTCGTACTGAACTGAAGATGTATCGATAGATACCTTAGCGCAGAACTCCTTGAAGCCCTCAGGAAGCTCGTGGCTCCAAAGAACTGTCATGTTAGGCTCTGGTGAAGGACCGAGGTTGTAAAGTGTCTGCAAGAAGCGGAATGAAGTCTTTGTAACCTTTGTACGGCCATCGTTGAAACGACCACCGATTGCCTCTGTCACCCATGTAGGGTCACCAGCGAAGAGGTCGTTGTAAGACTGCATACGCAAGTGGCGAACCATACGCAACTTGATTACGAACTGGTCGATAAGCTCCTGTGCGAATGTCTCGTCAATGTTACCGTTGTCGAGATCGTACTGGATATAGATATCGAGGAATGAAGAAACGTTACCGAGTGACATCGCAGCACCGTCCTGCTCCTTGACTGCAGCAAGGTATGCCATGTATGTCCACTGTACAGCCTCCTGAGCGCTTGTTGCTGGACGAGAGAGGTCGAGACCATAGTACTCGCCAAGAACCTTCATCTCCTTGAGGGCCTTGATCTGCTCAGAAACCTCCTCACGAAGACGGATTGTGTGCTCTGTCATTGGGCTTACCAACTTCTTGAGGTCAGCCTGCTTAGCCTCGATAAGACGGTCAACACCATAAAGTGCAAGACGACGGTAGTCACCGATTATACGGCCACGTGCATAGTTATCGGGAAGACCTGTAAGGAAGCCCAAAGAACGGTACATACGGATCTCCTCGTTGTAAGCGTCGAATACACCGTCGTTGTGAGTCTTGCGGTAGTGATAGAAGATATCCCTTACCTTCTCGTCTACTGGAATACCGTTCTCGGCGCAAGCCTTCTCAACAACCTTGATACCACCGAAAGGCTTGATGGCGCGCTTCAAGAGCTCGTCAGTCTGCAAACCTACGATAAGCTCATTCTCCTTGTCGATGTAACCTGCCTTGTGCGATGTGATGGTAGATACAGTCGCGTTATCCAGAGCACGTACACCGTTGTTTGCACGCTCCTCTGCAAGAGCCTTTACACACTCGCCCCAAACCTTCTTTGTTCTTTCAGTCGGGCCAACCAAGAATGAAGCATCTCCCTCGTAAGGAGTGATGTTCTCGTGAACGAAATTACCAACGTTAATTTCCTTGCTCCACAAGCCATCCTTAAAATTCAATTTCTGTTCCATAGTTTTTACCTATATTTTAGAATGTTCGTTTAATCACCCTATCGAAACGCTGTTCACGTTTTCGACTGCGAAGATAATAAAAAATAACATAAGCAACATTATAAAAAGAACTATATTTTCTGTATTCATTTCATTTTTCAAACAATTTCACACAAAATTGCAATTTAAGGTATTTTTCGAACACAAAAGCGGTAAAAACTCACCAAAAACCAAAGCCTCCTTATATAATAAGGGAACCCGCCACCGCTATCAGTCACCCGGCAACGTGAGCCACTCACCAGGGCAGTCCGTTATCACCCCGTCAACTCCTGCAGCACCCAAGGAATCACCGTCGCGTAGCGTCCACACCTTCACACCCCTCCCCGCCTTGTGGAACCTCTCGACAAGCCCCGAATTCACGAAACCCTTATGGACATTGAAAGATGACACATGGCAATATTTTTCAAAAGAGAGACGGCGCAACCCGCCATCAAATATATAAGGAATAAAAGGAAGTTTGAACACAAAAAGCTTCTCAAGCGAAAACTCGACCCCAAGCGACGCAAAACGCCCGAGCACCTCATCACTGAACGACTGCACCGCAACCCAACCACACGCATTGTATCGCGCCACCACATCGGCCACCGCACGCTCTATCGCCCGGCCATTGCACCCCTTCACATCCACGAGCACACGACACCGCCCGCCAACAAGCTCAAGTACCTCGGCAAGCGTCGGCACTGTCTCACCCGTGACACCACCGGCATCCAAGAGCGAAAGCCCCTTCAACTGCTCAAGTGACAGATTCCCCACGCGACCCCTTCCATTGGTAGTACGGTTTACAGTCCTGTCATGCATAAGCACCACGAACCCGTCGGCCGAGAGCCGGACATCCACCTCCACAGCATCAACACCCAAAAGAATGGAACGTTCAATTGCAGAGAGACTGTTTTCAGCCCCCAACGACACCCCACCCCGATGCGCAATGACCAACGGCCTACGCGACACCGCCCGCCTTCCGGCAGAACAGGAGAGAAAAGAGACCAACACAAAAAACGAAAAAAGAGAATAAACAACCTGTTTCATAGGCCAAAATCAGTGGAAAACACAGGAAATAAACAAGAAAACAGCCCCAAAAGCACGAATTTGAAAAAATATTTGAAATTTTTCTTGCAAACTCTTGCACGGTTCAAATCTTTGATATACTTTTGCAACGTCAAAACAAAACGACCACATCGTGAGACACAAAAAACCTTTGGAGAGGTGGCAGAGTGGTCGATTGCACCGGTCTTGAAAACCGGCGTACTGAGAGGTACCGGGGGTTCGAATCCCTCCCTCTCCGCAAGAAATAAGGAACAACGAAAGTTGTTCCTTATTTTGTTTTACAGGGATACGGGAAACTCGTTTACCAGTATACAAGTAAAACAAAATAAGGATAACCGCCGAAGGTGGTTACTGATTTCTTGCCAAGGAACCCCAACCAGGGATGGGCGAGCGAAGCGAAGCCAATTCCTCCCGAAAAAAAGACCGACAAAGACACATAAAACAAAATCAGTCACAAACACTGCCAGGTGTTGGCTGATTTCTTGCCAAGGAACCCCAACCAGGGATGGGCGAGTGAAGCGAAGCCAATTCCTCCCGAAAAGAAAGACCTACAAAGACACATAAAACAAAATCAGTCACAAACACTGCCAGGTGTTTACTTATTTCTTGCCAAGGAGTCCAAACCTGGGATGGGCGAGCAAAGCGAAGCCAATTCCTCCTTTGAGACAAACACTATCCGTAGACCAGTTTTCCGCTTTCACATTTCACTTTTCACCTCAAACAGGGATGGGCGAGCGAGCAAAGCCAATTCCTACTGGAATACAAGACCCCCAAAGACACATAAAACAAGATTGGCTACAGACCACAAACCAGAAGAAGAGAAACAACACCTTCAATACATACATAAAACTATCTTCATTTCGCAACCACTGTAATGTTAGGCATTATGGTGGTTGTTTTTTTGTTCTACGAAAAAATTATTATTTTTGCAGCCAATAACACAAATATCACTATGACAGAGAAAGAAAAAGCACAGGTCGGTCTGTTATACGATGCAAACAATGACCAATCTTTAATAGAAGAGAGGCTCAACGCTGCGGAGTTGTGTTATGACTATAATATGTTACGTCCCTCGCAACAAACAGAAAGGGATGCTATGCTCACTCGTATTCTTGGCAGTAAGGGTACGAATTGCACTATTGTCTCACCGTTTTACTGCGACTATGGGTACAACATCGAGGTTGGCGACAATTTCTTTTCCAACTACAATTTTGTAGTATTGGACTGTGCAAAGGTGAAAATTGGTCACAATGTCTTTATCGCCCCGAATGTTGGTATATATTGCGCAGGTCATCCTCTCAATATTGCGGAACGAAACAAAGGGCTTGAGTACGCAAAGCCAATAACAATAGGTAATAATGTTTGGATTGGAGCAGGAGTGCAGATATGCCCAGGTGTAACCATTGGCGAGAATTCAACAATTGGTGCAGGTTCGATAGTAACAAAGGATATTCCTGCGGATGTACTTGCATATGGCAATCCCTGTGTGGTAATTAGAAAAGCAACAGATAAAGACAGATAACAACACTATGTTTGCCTTTGCCGACTGTAATAACTTCTTTGCTTTTTGTGAGAAAGAGAACGACTGCAAGCAACAAGTCAATAAGGTCAAGTCGGTGAAGGAGTACATGAAAATCAGGGAGGATTATATTCACTCCTTTATTGATGAACACGAACGAGATGTAGAACCCGAAGAAGAGGAATAAGCACCTTCAATACATACTAAAACTATCTTCATTATGCAGCCACTGAAATTTAATTTTGGTGGCTGTTTTTTGTCTTCTGCGAAATATAATTGTGAAATTATCGTTATCTTTATAAATACCTAATCAAGACATATATGAAACCGATTTTTAGGACAGACCTATGTTTGTCTATTTTATTTGTAGCATCACTTCTTACGGGGATAAAGATTCATTATGCGAATGACTTTCAAACACACGATATTTGGCATACTTGGTCTGTGATACATTTCTT
>JAFYWV010000104.1 GCA_017546505.1 Bacteroidaceae bacterium | reverse complement strand
CTTTGCCATTAAATATACAACTACACAAAGAACGAAGTATATATATAGTAACACACCACTGCTACTGCTACAATGATAGCACTCTTTATCAATACGTGAAGAAATGTTTTCATACTGCACAATATTAAAGGGGCGCTCGAAAAAGCGCCCCTTTTGTCTGTTCTGCTCAACAATTAACCCTCGTGGATTGCTTCTGAAGGACAAACACTTGCGCAGCTACCGCAGTCGATGCACAATTCAGGATTGATTGAATACTTCTCACCCTCAGAAATAGCACCCTGAGGACACTCGTCGATACAAGTACCGCAAGCAACGCAGTCGTCTGAAATTACGTAAGCCATAGTTATAACATTTAAAGTTTGTATTATCTTGCCGCGAAGATAGTTCTTTTTACGTATACCCGAACGGCACTTCGCTATTTTAACATTTTTTTACAATATCGGCATCAAACTCATCATACCCTATCAACAATCACAAAAGGATTTTGTTCTTATGCAAACTTATCCCCAATCTTCATCTTTGCATCGTTGAGGAAACGCCTTACGTCGCCCTCGCTGCCCTTGCGACAAATCATAAGCACATCGCCCGAGTCAATTACAAGCAGGTCGTCAACCCCCTGCATAACAGCAAGTTTGCCCTTTGGAAGCATAACTACGTTGTTTTCACAATCATACTTAAGAACAGTACTGTTCATAATGACATTACCATCACAATCCTTGGGCATAAAACCATAGAGAGTATCCCACGTACCAATGTCGGCCCAACCGAAGTCGCCCACACTCACATAGACATTATCGGCCCGCTCCATCACATTCAAATCAATAGATGTTGTTGGCAAAGATGTATATATCTCATACGCCTGCTCGCGTCTGAGGTCGCGGTCGGGAATTTCCCGATATATGGTCTCCAGTTCATTCATCATCTCGGGCAGATGCTCTGATAACGTGTCAATGATTGTCTGCACGTTCCATATATATATGCCTGTATTCCAATAGAACTCACCGCTCTCAACAAAAACCTTGGCAAACTCAAGTTCCGGTTTCTCGGTGAATGTACGCACCTTGAAGATTGAACCTCTTGCAGGTTCACCCTCGGCCTGTATGTATCCATAACGGGTCTCGGGACACGTCGGCTTTATGCCGATAACAACGAGTTTGTTATTCTCGGCTACAAAATCAAGTGCATCGCCCACCAACCCGGCAAACGCATTTTCATTGAGCACAAGCTGGTCGCTCTGCGCCACTACAATATTGGCTTTGGAGTTAAGCTGGCGTATGTAACAGGCAAGATTGGCAATACTTGGCGCCGTGCCACGAAATGCAGGTTCACGAACTATCTGTTGCTCGTCAACAGCCGGCAACTGCTCTCTTACAATGGCATAATATTCCACATTGGTAGAGATTATGATATTCTCGGGAGGCACAATGCGGGAATAGCGCTCAAAGGTCTGTTGCAAGAGAGTCTTACCGCAACCGAGGGGGTCTTGAAACTGCTTTGGGAATGCCTTGCGGCTCATTGGCCACAAACGGGAGCCAATACCTCCTGCCATTATCACACAATAGTTATTCTTGTCCATAATACTCAACCTTTCCTTTTACAATCACAACGCGAGTATAATATTTTTATTGCAGAATAAAAAGCATTTTAAGTTTATTTGGCACAAAAAAGCAGGGCGTTCACTTGAACGCCCTGCTTTTGAGATATTAAGTATCAGAATTCTGCGTTGTTTGGAGTACGTGGGAAAGGTATCACGTCGCGGATGTTCGACATACCTGTCACAAAGAGCAACAGACGCTCGAAACCGAGGCCGAATCCCGAGTGCGGACAAGAGCCATAGCGGCGAGTGTCGAGATACCACCACATATCCTTCATTGGGATATTCATCTCCTCAATGCGCTGGAGCAGTTTATTGTAGTCGGCCTCACGCTCCGAGCCACCGATGATTTCGCCAATCTTGGGGAAGAGGACATCCATCGCGCGTACAGTCTTTCCATCATCGTTCAGCTTCATATAGAAGGCCTTGATATCCTTTGGATAGTCGGTGAGGATTACCGGGCGCTTGAAGTGTGTCTCAACAAGGTATCGTTCGTGCTCCGAAGCAAGGTCTACACCCCAATAAACAGGGAATTCGAACTTGTGACCGGCAGCAACGGCATCCTCAAGAATCTTTATACCGTCGGTGTAGCTCAAACGGACAAACTCTGTGTTCACGATTGAACGCAGACGTTCAATGAGTTCCTTATCAATCATATTGTTAAGGAATGTGATATCCTCCATACAGTTATCAAGTGCCCACTGCACGCAGTACTTGATGAACTCCTCGGCAAGCTCCATATTATCAAAGATGTCGTTGAAAGCAACCTCGGGCTCAATCATCCAGAACTCGGCAAGGTGACGTGGAGTGTTTGAATTCTCGGCACGGAAGGTTGGTCCGAAAGTATAGATTGCACCAAGTGCAGTAGCTGCCAACTCACCCTCGAGCTGACCCGATACTGTAAGACTTGCCTGCTTGCCGAAGAAGTCATTATCATAGATGATGCTGCCGTTCTCGTCCTTCTTGAGGTCGTAGAGGTTCATTGTTGTAACCTGGAACATCTGGCCGGCACCCTCACAGTCCGATGCTGTAATGAGCGGAGTGTGGAAATAGTAGAAGCCCTTGTCGTGGAAGAACTTATGTATTGCGTATGCCATATTGTGACGGATGCGGAACACTGCACCAAAGGTGTTGGTACGTGGACGCAAGTGAGCAACAGTGCGCATAAACTCCATTGTCTGACCCTTCTTCTGCAATGGATAGGTATTGTCACAAGCACCAAGAAGTTCAATCTCAGTCGCTTGTATCTCAACCGACTGGCCACCGCCGATAGACTCAACGAGCATACCGTTCACACTTAAACAAGCACCTGTCGTGAATTGCTTAACAAACTCCTCGTCGAACTTGTCAACGTCGATTACAACCTGTACATTATTGATGGTAGAACCGTCGTTAAGTGCCACAAAGGCCACCTGTTTGCTACTGCGGCGTGTTCTCACCCAGCCTCTTACGTTTACCTCAACACCGGCCTTGCCACTCTTGAGCAGGTCGGAAATTCTTGTTCGTTTTATCGGTTTCATTGTTTTTTTGTTTTCAGGGAGTTTTTATTCGTATGCACCAAGGCGGAGCATATTTACTTCTTTATCGGTAAGATAACGCCAGTCGCCACGACGAAGGTTCTTCTTTGTAAGACCTGCGAAAAGCACACGGTCGAGTTTGTTCACACGGTAGCCGAGATGCTCGAGCATACGGCGCACGATGCGGTTCTTGCCCGAGTGGATTTCAATACCAATCTGTGAGCGGTCGGCTTCGTTTACATAAGAGACTTCATCGGCATATACACGACCATCCTCGAGTTCAATACCGTTTACCAGCAAATCCATATCGGACATTGCGACATTCTTGTCACAGGTAACGTGGTAAATTTTCTTCTTCATAAACTTGGGATGTGTGAGCTTTGCAGCCATATCACCATCGTTTGTGAGCAACAGAACACCGGTTGTGTTGCGGTCGAGACGACCGACAGGATATATTCTCTCTTTGCCGATGCCACGCAGACAATCGAGTACAGTCTTGCGCTCTTGCGGGTCGTCGACAGTTGTCACACAATCCTTTGGTTTGTTCAAAAGGACATATACCTTGCGCTCGGGGTTGATGCGCTCGTTGTTGAAACGGACATCATCGGTTGGAACGACCTTTATGCCCAATTCGGTAACAACAACACCGTTAACAGTTATAAGACCCGCCTCGATGTAGTTGTCGGCCTCACGACGTGAACAGATGCCGGCATTGGCAAGAAACTTGTTCAGACGCACAGGAGCATTGGGATCGAGCGTGGCATCACGATAGGCAGCACGTTTCTTGGCGCTGTACTTTGCACTAGGGTCGTATGCGCCCTTGCGGTTACCCTTGTCGCCATATTTGGGGCGACGGTCTGTCTGATATTTATTTGCGTATGGTTTGTCGTTGCCGGCATTGTCCGCATTATATCCACCACGTGTGCCACCACCATAACCACGACCAACCTTTTGAACATCGTTGCCATAACGTGGCTCGAAATTTGTGCTACGCTCGCCTCTTTCGTTATCGAAACGATTGAAGTTTCTCTCGTTACCATAACGCTTGTACTGTTTGTAGCTGCCAAAATCGCCGCCGTTGCTATCCTCTCTGTTCACTCTTTTGTATTGAGGACGGTCATCGCTCTTGTTGAAACGTGGGCGACCCTTCAATCTGTTGTCGCCATCAAAGTTCGGATTGAATGACGCTCTGCCTCTGTTTCCACGAGGAGAGGAGAAATCCGAGAACTTGTCTTTATAATTATTCATCTAAAAAATATTTTACGAACCTCACGGTCCAAATTACTCTTTTTTAAAAACCTGTATATGTGTGCGGTGTTATTGCACGAAGCTCTTCCTTCACACTCTCGGGAACTTCGAGACCATCGATAAATTGCAGAAGAGCATTCTGATTTATTCCCTCATTGGTACGTGTCAAGGCCTTCAGCGCCTCGTATGGGTTGGGGTATGCCTCACGGCGAAGAATTGTCTGTATACCCTCGGCGCAAACACTCCAGCAGTTGTCAAGCTCATCATAGATTGCAGCCTCATTGAGCAACAATTTGCGCAGACCGACAAGTGAGCTCTTGACAGCAATGAGCATATGGCTCATTGGCACACCGACATTACGCAGTACGGTAGAGTCTGTAAGGTCGCGCTGCAGGCGAGAGATTGGCAATTTCATTGACAGATGGTCAAGTATTGCATTGGCAATACCCAAGTTACCTTCACTGTTCTCGAAGTCGATTGGATTGACTTTGTGAGGCATTGCACTTGAGCCTACCTCACCGGCCTTAATCTTCTGCTTGAAGAACTCATTGGATATGTACTGCCAAAAATCCTTGTCCATATCCATTATGATAATATTGATGCGACGCATTGCATCGAACAGTGCCGCCAAATTGTCATAGTTTGAAATCTGTGTAGTGTACTGCTCACGCTGCAAACCAAGGTTTTCGCTCACAAACTTGTTCGCAAAAGCCTTCCAGTCGATACCGGGATAGGCCACGCGGTGAGCATTGAAGTTACCTGTTGCACCACCGAACTTGGCAGAGATTGGGCAACGCTTCAGTTCGGCAAGCTGTGCCTCAAGACGGTAGACAAAGACCATCACCTCCTTGCCCAGACGTGTGGGCGACGCGGGCTGTCCGTGAGTACGTGCAAGCATAGGAATCTCGGCCCACGCCTCGGCGTAACTCTTAAGCTGAGCAATCAACTCTTCAATCAAAGGATAATAGACCTCATCAAGCGCATCCTTAATTGAGCGTGGTACAGAAGTATTGTTGATATCCTGCGACGTCAAGCCAAAGTGGATGAACTCCTTGCAAGCGTCAAGACCACCGATAATATCGAACTGCTCTTTAATGAAATACTCAACAGCCTTAACATCGTGATTTGTTACTTTTTCAATCTCCTTGACTCTATTGGCATTCTCCAAAGTGAAGTTTGAATAGATTTCACGCAAACGTGGAAACAAAGCCTTGTCAACAGCTGCAAGCTGCGGTATCGGCAGTTCGCACAAAGCGATAAAATACTCGATTTCCACAAATACTCGATACTTGATGAGAGCATACTCTGAAAAATAATCGGCCAAAGGCTCTGCCTTGCCCCTGTAACGTCCATCGACAGGAGAAATGGCTGTCAAAATGTTCAATTCCATTATTTTGTGTATATAATATTTTCAAAGTACAAAAATAGCACTTTTTAGGCATAAACACCTAATATAGAGATAAAGTTTATTAAAAATAAACATTTATTGAGTGAATACAGGAATTATTCCATCGAAAAAGGGCAAAAAAATAACCTACGCATTGCGCAGGCCTTGCAGTCGTGGACGTTGACGGATTCGAACCGCCGACCCTCTGCTTGTAAGGCAGATGCTCTAAACCAGCTGAGCTAAACGTCCAAAAAAATGTTGTGGACGTTGACGGATTCGAACCGCCGACCCTCTGCTTGTAAGGCAGATGCTCTAAACCAGCTGAGCTAAACGTCCAAAATGTCGCAACCGTTTCTCAATTGCGATGCAAAAGTACATCAAAATATTTCAACCACCAAATTTTTTGGCATTTATTTTAAAAAAAAGAGGCAAAAACCCTCATAATGATACAAAAAGGCCAATCAACAAGCCCACAGGACAAGACAAACAGCCATTTTCGGTTCACCTGCAAACTATAGGGGGGATGTCTTTCGCTCGTCATTAAATTCTAAAGCAGTCCTCAACCTTAATTGTTCACTTGTATTATTCTTAAAGTCTTTCTTTTATGTTCTTTTGGCGCCAAAAGAACGAAAAGCCCCGGCACGCGGAAAATCAGTCAACTCGCGCTTTACTCAAGAATTGCTTGTCTTTGCAAGCAATATCTTTCGGTCGAAAAGGTGCTAAAGCACACTCCTTTGGGGAGCTAAAGCTCCCGTCGTCGCAAACATTGCTCGCCAGCAATTGTGCCGGTATCTCTTAGAAATTACCATTGTACGCTTTAAAGCACGCGACGTATGTCAATGAATGTTCATTGCAAAAGGTAATCCGTCGCTGAAAGCGAAAGGGCAGCGTTGGGAGGCACAGTGAGCAGCCAAGCAATGCTTGGAAGTTGGTGGCAAGTTGTTTGAGCGTAGCGAGTTCTTGCCGCCCCAAGCATTGCGACAAGCAGCGAGTGGCGAGGTGTGAACCGACTGAAAGATGTTGCAAAGCAACTCTTGAACAAAGGAAGCACCGAATGCCGTACACGACT
>JAFYWV010000103.1 GCA_017546505.1 Bacteroidaceae bacterium | reverse complement strand
GCCAGGCGATACTTCATTCCTCGAAATGTTGGACATCGTGAATGAAGAATTGATTAACAAGGGTGAAGAACCTATCGTATTCGACCACGACTGTCGTGAAGGTATCTGCGGTATGTGTTCATTGTACATCAACGGTCATCCTCACGGTCCTGCAACAGGTGCTACTACTTGCCAGATCTACATCCGTCGTTTCAAGGATGGCGATACTGTAACTGTTGAACCATGGCGTTCGGCTGGTTTCCCGGTTATCCGCGACTTGATGGTAGACCGTGGTGCTTATGACAAGATCATGCAGGCTGGTGGTTATGTATCAGTAAACACAGGTGGTATTCCTGATGCAAACGCAATTCCTATTCCAAAGCCAATCGCTGACGAAGCTATGGACGCTGCTGCTTGTATCGGTTGTGGTGCTTGTGCTGCTGCTTGTAAGAACGGTTCGGCTATGTTGTTCGTTTCTGCTAAGGTTAGCCAGTTGGCATTGTTGCCACAGGGTAAGGCAGAAGCTGCTCGCCGTGCTAAGGCTATGTTGGCTAAGATGGATGAATTGGGCTTCGGTAACTGTACAAACACTCGCGCTTGCGAAGCTGAATGTCCGAAGTGCATCTCTATCAGCAACATCGCTCGCTTGAACCGCGAATTCATTTGCGCTAAGTTGGCTGACTAATCATTTAGAGAAGTCTTTATATTCAAAAGAGGGTGTGTCAATTGACACACCCTCTTTATTGTAAACCCTACTTACTACTCTGCAACCTGCAAGTTATTTTCGGTTATGATGGAACGAAGTGTTGTTCCGTCGTCTATATTACCGATGTAGCGGGTCAGTACGCGAATCTTGTTACCGTGTCCGGCAGCTACGAGGTCCTTGATGGAATTGCCCACGCAATAGTCTCCACAAAGCCCTGCCACATAGATTTCCTGTATGCCCTTCTCCTCAATTAGAGCGAGGAGCTTCTTTGCACTCTCCTCGTTGGCCAGGATGGAGTATTCGTCTACTGCCACATTGTCTCCCTTGGTCAAGACCGGTGCTTCGGGATCATGCTGCTTTACCGCATCGAGTACAGACTTGTAAATGGATGCACCCTCGGTGTTTTGCACGCAGTGCACAGGCCAGATGCCGCCGTTGTCCTTGAACGAAGAATGGTCGGCCGGATGGTGGTCGGCTGTCATGACAATGGCATCGAACTTACCCTTAGGCTGTTCCGCAATGTATTCGGCAAGGCCGTCCATCACAGCCGGAGCACCGTCTACAGCCAGCGAGCCGGTAATGAAATCGTACTGCACATCCACGAGTAGCAAGAGGCTCTTGGATGCTGATGACTTGGGCGAAGGTTGGCAAGCACACATCATTGCCACCCCTGCGAGTAATAACATCTTGATTGCTTTCATCTTCTTTCTTGTTTAAGTATTTTATTTTGCAAATATATTTATTATTTGTTTAAAAGCACGAAACACCAGAGTAAATCGATAAAAATCAAATTACGGAGGAAGTGCCATGGGATAGGCATGGATTGATAAGGAACAAGATAGAGGTGGGGGATTCGGATGTTCGGCATTCAGTAAAACGAATGCAAAGCAGCATGCACAGCAAGCAGGACTACCTGGATTGAATTATAGAAAGAGGGTGCATCATTTTGATACACCCTCTTCTTTTGTTATAATGAAAACTTTTTGTTGTTTTATTTGGCGAAATGCTACACAAATGCTATCTTTGCATTGTGATTTTTCAAAAGTATTAGATTTAAGGTTAACACAAGGATTGGAGCAAAGCTATGCGATGCTCCTTTTTTTTATGTCCCTTCTCTAACATAACTTATAGATACCGCCTGCCATAG
>JAFYWV010000102.1 GCA_017546505.1 Bacteroidaceae bacterium | reverse complement strand
GTCCTTTTGGGCCTAAAAGGACATGAAAGCAAGAGTTGAAGAAAAATACAAGTAAACAATTAAGGTTGATGACTGCCGTTGAATATTAGACGAGCAAAAGCGAGTAAGAACCTCTAAACTGCATTCCCTGACAATAATACAAACCTATTTTGATTATTGGGAATAAGGTCCTGTCCCCCCCTAAACTTTGCAGGTGAACCTTTTTTTTGTGTCTTGCCGTGGCGGGGTAAACCGTATTGAAACAAAAAAGGAACTCATTTGAGTTCCTTTTTGTGATCCCGACAGGGATATCCGTGGCCCCGGTGGGATTTTGATATTAGCGACAAATTATCTTTGTCTTTAACACAAAAAATACTCGCAAATTGCTGATTTATAACGATGTTTGTTTTGTAGTTAGTCTAAAGTTCCTAATTACTAATTTTTATTTTTTTTAGTTGGTTTGCAACTTGGTTTGCAACTTTGTCTGTTGGTTTGCAAGTTTGTTAGACAAAGATAATATAATTAGCCAACAAATGCAAATATATTGGTTTCTCATATTGGCGGATTTTGGGTAGATTGCCCCGACATACACACTTTTTGTTAATATTTTTTCTTTCGGCAGGCCTTTTTTAGGTTCTGCCTTTTTTTTATGCCAAAGGTCTTTTATGACCTTTTTTCGCACTCTACTTTTGTATTGAACAAACACACAAACAAGTAAGGTTTGTTGCTGTAACGACTGTTAGAAATGTTTATAAATTTTTAACCGTCATTATGCGAACAAAAAAACTAACGCAGGAACAATGCGAATTATTTGCAAAAGTTTTTCCTGTAATGAGCAACGCAGAAGTTGCAGCCTTATTGAATGTGGGTTTGACAACAGTAAAGAACTATGCAGATATAATGGGATTGGCAAAAGACCCGGTATATCTCTCTAAAGTAAGAAAAACAGTATCTAAAAAAGGACATTATACAAGATGGAATTTATTGAGAACAAAACAAAGTGGCTACGAAGTCTCAAGCGTGGAGAAACGAAAGTAGGTCGTTTGGCTTCGTCAAAGGAATGCACCTCATTGTCTGTACTTATATATAGGTGGAACATTGATGAAGGTGCGAGTAAAGGTATACGCATTACAGCAAGTTATGACAGGAAGAATTGCATTGTCACTATTACTGGTAATGTAATTGAGAGTTACGATGCATTACAACAAAAACAAAGTGTGTATGCTGAAGTCGAGTGAAATAGATGCATTAGCAACTCGTATAGCGAAGAAATTGTACGAATTGAATGATGAAGTATTATCCGTCGCTGATGTAGCAAGGATGTTGGGCAAGACAGAAGGTGCAGTAAAGAAGATGTGCTACCGAGGTTTGTTGCCACATCGTAAACAGCAGAAGTCTTACTATTTCAGCAAGCAGGAGATAACAAGCTATATTCTATCTAAACGATAGACATTTAACTTTCCTTTTTTCAAAGCCCACTCGTAGTTTGCTGTGAAGCCCACTTCGGGTGGCATTTTTTTTAACGAATTTATACCTTATAATAAATGGAAGAGAAAGAAATCGCACTCAAAGCTTCATTGTGTAACAGGTTGTCACAAATGGTACTCAATCACAATCTACCCGTGAATGTAGTTATTGGCGAAAAGCTCACCTATCTGCGTACGGTAACATTGACATATCACCTGCGTGATGAAATGCTTGTAGAGTGGTTAATCTACCGTGTAACCGAAGATGATGAATATGCAGTATGATACAAGTTACAGACCTATACAATGCAACACGGGACGGGTTAGACATTATCCTGCATTACTATCCCCAAGCGAGTGAGGTTGTCGGTACCAAGAACAAGTTTAGGGCGAGGCAGACCGAGAAAACTGCTTCGGCCTGTCTGCACTACTCCGGTAATGTGTGGAAAGTCGTAGATTTCGGTGATGACGGGCACGGTTTGTCGCCTATTGATATATGTATGAAAGAGGAAGGCATCACCCACTTTTACGAAGCGGTGTTGCATCTTGCAGCTATCTTTGATGTACGCGACGAACTCAATCACTCCGTAAATAAGCCACGCATTGAGAAACGCCCTGCCACAAGCGAAGAGAAAGAGGGAACACGCATATTCTCCCTTTTGGAGTCCATTCCTGAAGAACACCTTAAGATACTCGGTCCGAAAGTCCGTAGCGAACACGCTGAAGCGTTGAACTGGTACGAGGCCGAGTATGTCGGCTATGTAAAGAACAGGGAAGTGACACTTAAATATAGCACAGAGAACTATCCTATATTTATGCGTGAGTGCCGTACAGACGACAACAAGGTGTTCTACAAGATATACGAACCTCTTAATCCCGAAAAGCAGTGGCGGTTCTCATACACTCCTGAAGGAGTGAAGCCCAAAGACTACATCAACGGCTTTCGAGAGTTGCAGGAGCTATACGGCAAGCTCAACAGCAGCAGTGATGAAGAAGAGGAACAACAGAGAGAAAGGAAACTCGAAGAGATATTCATTTGCAGTGGTGAGCGTGATGCACTCTGCTGTAAATCTATGGGCTATATCCCGATATGGTTCAATTCCGAGACATACACCCTCACAGAGGCCGAGGTTGCCAAGCTGTACCGCTATGCCGATATCATATACAATATCCCCGACATCGATGCTACAGGCCGTAAGAAAGGCACTGAACTCGCATTGCGACATATAGACATCTGTACGGTGTGGCTCCCCGAATGGTTATCCACATATCGCGACAATCGCGGTAAGCCTCGAAAGGATCTACGCGATTGGCAAGAGCTTCGCAGGGATATTGCCGATTTCAAAGACCTTATCAAACTCGCTATGCCGGCAAAGTTTTGGGTGGAGACAGTCAATGAGAAGTCAGGCAAGAGAGAGCTAACCATTTCGGCAGTACGCCTTTACTATTTCTTGCAGTTGAACGGCTTTCGTACCCTGCGTGATGTAAATGCGGCCAATACCCGTTACATACAGGTGATAGGCAACATCGTCAAGCAGATAAAAGCGAAAGATGTTCGACGTTTTGTGCGAGAATGGGCTGAAGAACGCTGTTTGGCCGAGAATATCCGAAACCTCATTGTGAACTCAATGAAGTTTTCGGAAAGTTCTCTTGAGAATCTTCGTGAGGTTGAATTGGACTTTACCACCTTTACGCCCACCTCGCAGCTCTTCTTCTTTACACGCAAGTCAATAGAGGTTACACCTCGCGAGATTATAGTGCACCAAAAGGGCGATGCCTCATTTCAGCACTATGTGTGGGAAGATAATGTATTGCCTTACGAGTTCAGTGTTATGCCCGATATGTTCAGCATAACGCGGACAGAAGAAGATGACAGGCCACACTTTGACATCGAAGTGTTTGATGCCGGTAAGAGTTGCCTATGCGGTTATGTTATCAATTCAAGCCGTATCTACTGGCGTAAGGAAATGGAGTATCGTTTCGGTGAGGACAGAGAGGCTGCTGCCGAGTATGCACGGACACACCGCTTCTGTATTGACGGCGAGGGATTGACACCGACAGAGATAGCCGAGCAAAAGCAAAATCTCATTAATAAAATATTCGCTATCGGCTATATGCTTCACCGCTACAAATCACCCTCGCGTGCGTGGGCACCACAGGCAATGGATAACAAGATAGGCGAAAACGGAGAGTGTAACGGCCGAAGCGGAAAATCATTCCTCTTCAAGGCTCTTTCAATGTTTATGCGTACCGTCAAGCTATCGGGAAGAAACCCTAAACTTATGGATAATCCCCACGTTTTCGACCAGGTGAATATACATACCGATTTCGTTCTTGTCGATGACTGTGCACAATATCTCTCTATGGGGCTGTTCTATGACATCATAACAAGCGATATGACGGTGAACCCGAAGAACAATCAAAGTTACAGCATACCCTTTGAGCAAAGCCCGAAATTCGGCTTTACCACCAATTATGTACCGCTTGACTTCGACAGCTCCACCGAAGCCCGTATGCTGTATATGGTCTATAGCGACTATTACCACCAGCTCACAGAGACGAACGATTATCTTGAGACACGCTCAATCCGTGATGACTTTGGGCGTGACCTCTTCACCCACGATTATAGCGTGGCAGATTGGAATGCAGACATAAATTTCCTTATGCAGTGCTTGCGTTTCTACCTCTCATTGTGCCAGGAGAACATAAAGATTCTTCCCCCAATGGATAATATCCTGTTACGCAAATACAGGCAAGACATCGGAAATAACTTTGAAGACTGGGCAAACGGTTACTTCGCAGAAGACGGCGACCACCTCGACAAACTCCTTATTCGCCGTGAGGTATTCGATGACTACCGCAAGTACGCCAATGTTCCCAACCTCACTATGCAGCGTTTTACGCAGAAACTGCAATCCTTCTGCCACCTCTGCCCATACATCGATACGCTTAACCCAGCCGAGCTATGCAACAATCAGAAGCGTATCTCAAGGCGTGTTGAGGGCAGTTTCGTAGATATGGTATTCGTGCAGTCGAAGAAACTTAAAGAGAAGAAGAACAACCCTGATGAATTCATACCCGATGAGCAATTCCTGTAGAAACGAAACAATAAAGCAGCTTGTGGAATCCTACACCGTCGGGCAGTTCAATGAACTGTACCTCTCCGATGAAGCGTTCCGCAAGTACGCAAGAAAGGTATATACCTATTTCGACAATATGAGGCCGGGCACTTGCCTTCGCCTTACATCATATCAAGGTCAAAAGTTGGAATGGCTGTTGCTCACCTATGTAGCCTTTTACTTTGAGAGCCTACATTGGTTGGAGTTCTACATATCCGATGACTATACAGCTGTCTGTCGCCGGAACACTACTCCCGAAGAACGGGAAAAGGACATCCGGGCATACATAAAATGGAAAGCACAGCACGGCTGACCACCTTCGCCATTACCCATTACTGCATCGCTCCCGGCGGTGCAGTTTTTTTTGTGCCGTAAGGCAAAGGCTTTGCTCTTCTTTACCTCTTCTTATTTCCGTACTAATCTTTTGTATCTTTGTATCAAAGAAAGAAAAAGGAATATAATCACTTGATAATAAAGGGATATAAACTGATACAATCCCGATACAATTCAGATACAAATTTCTTCCTCTGCAACATTTGTATCACACCACAGACCTCTTCATCGTTTTGTATCAAGGAGCAAATCTAACCTGTATCACATTTGTATCACTCGCAATTACTTGTTTATCTGTATGTTATGCCGATTTTAATACAAAAATACAATGATACAAACTTTTCGTTCCTTATTACCACCTCTCATTCTTTGCGTTACTCACCATTCTTCACGGGTACACTGTTCCACTATGTTGCTTGAGAGCATTTTCCACCTTGAATGTGATACGCTGTTTTGACTTTTTCTTGTGCGAAGGTAGGACAAGAGGCAACAGCACAAGGACACGGCACGGTTTACACTAAAAATCTCCACTCCTTCGGGTAGTATTTACAGCCATTGGCTTTTGTATAAATCCTTGTTGCTTGAAGTAGCCTTTGACCTTGCCCTGATACCTGCACATAAAAAGTTTCAAAAACAGAGTATTCACATTTAATTTCAAGGTTATGGAAAATTCTAAATCTCAATGCACCATTGAAGTGATGAACAGCATCTATCCCGAGAAGAGAGTACGCCCCGAGAATTGGGCAGAGGTGGTAGAAGAACACAAGTATGATTACACAAGCGGTAATCCTGCATTGTATGTCGGCACATACCACAAGTATAATTGTGGTTCGATTGATGGAATGTGGGTTGATTTGACATCATTCCTCGATTACGATGATTTCATTGAGTTCTGCTATCTGTTGCACATCGATGAAGAAGATCCTGAATTTATGTACCAGGATTATGAGAATTTCCCTTACAAGTGGTATTCCGAAGGCTTCTTTGATGAAGATACTTTCGACAAGATTGCCGAGTACGGGAATATGTGCGAAGAGGACAGGCTGATGTGCGATGCCTTTAACGAACATTACGGCGAGGATTACCCGCTTGATGAAATCAGACAGCGATTTCACGGTAAATGGGATAGCGAGGTGGAATATGCCGAACAGTTGCTCAATGATTGTTACAGTGATATGCCCGAATTTGCCCGTCGTTACTTCGATATGGAGCAGTTCGCACGCGATTTGTTCGCATACGATTACACATTCGTGGATGGATATGTATTCTCCGATTATTAAAGAATGGCCCTCAAAAGAGGGCTTTTTTTATGTTCGCAATGTCTTGGCAAAGGTCTTTTTGCAGTTGTGGGCAAACCTTACCTTTGCATCGTCAATACATCATCCATGAGCCAATATACAATTCATCTTGACCTTGAGCCATACCTTGCACAGTGGTTCATCCACGAGCAAGGCGGTGAGCATCCCGTAAGCCTCACACGAGGCAGTGCCGAAAGCGACATCTTGGAGCTGTTCTTGCAACCACAGCCCGGAGCCACCCCTGTACGCCCCCTGCCTACAGACACAGCTATCTACATACCCACATTCAAGCACAAGGATGTCAGGACATACAACTATCTGCCACCTCGTGCCACCCTCGCACTGAAGAAGACTATCCGCACCCGTTTCGTCATACAGCTTTGGAATGATCTCTACAAATTCGAGAACATCGGCAAGCGTAATGACGAACTTATATATGCCTGGATGGAAGCACACGGCATCGAATGTAACGAAACAAATTGGTGTGCTATCTCAAAAATCTACTATCGTAAACGAAAAGTATATCTCGCACAAAAAAATCGCGGAAATTAGTTCCTACTTCAAACGCTTTTTGTCCTAAAATGATTTTTGTTGTAATTGTTGCCAAATGATACCGTCTCTTCCCTCAATAACGAAAATAGCATACCTGCCTTGCTCCGAGCTGTCTGCCGACATCGCTTTCAGGTGCAAGGTCGGTCTGCCTGTTGCCGTCTATGCCGTCACTACTCCTGTCACCTTTTGCGGTACTCCTCTTTGCGATACCGTATCGGAGCAGGAGAACAAAGTGCGTATATCACATACGACACTTACATTCTCTACTATCGAAGAACTGCCTACTGCCTATCCAATCGCTTTCGTGGTTACCACGGCAAACGGTCGCTCGTACCTTATAGGCACTATGGAGCGACCATTTCCCGTAGTGAAGATCGAGAGTACCACAGGTACACCGGCCGGCGAGTCGGCAGTAAACAAGGTGACAGTTACCTTTTCTTCTGCAAAATCCCTCATTCCGTGCATTGTGTAGGCCATTTTTCGGTCTTTTACCCCCTATACCTTATATAATACTTTCGTGGCATAAACAATTAAAGTTATGCCACAAACAAATTACCACTTACATCTTAAAGGAGTTGTCGGAGGCTATGACTTCGACAGCTCCTATGTTGATTTTGTTCTTGGCAAGCACAAGGACAAAAGCGTGAATGTGCTTATCGACAGCCTCGGTGGCTCGGTCAGCACAGCACTCTCCATTGCCTCGGCCTTTGCCAATCACGGCAATGTCAATGTGCATTTCGTCGGTATGAACGCAAGTGCAGCCACAATCGCATCACTCGGAGCAAAGCAGGTCACAATCGACTCCTCTGCAATGTACCTCGTGCACAAATGTTCCGCGGAGTTCTTCAAGTGGGATAATCTCAATGCCGATGACCTCGACCAGCTCATAGCACAGTGCAAGCAGATGAAGAACGACCTTGACAAACTCGACGGCAACATTGCTTCAATGTATGCCGGAAAGTGCAAGAAGAGCAAGGCCGAACTCCTTGACCTTATGAAGGTCGGCGGTTGGCTCAACGCACAGGAAGCAAAGGAATGGGGCTTCATCGACGAGATTACGGACTTCGGGGAACAGCCCCCGGTGCTTACCGATGCCGTTGCAAGTGCTATGGCCGATGCCGGTATTCCCATTCCCGATATTGCCACCGTCAGGAATTCGCCCTTCGCAAGCCTCATTAACGCCTTGACATCACTCTTCAAATCCACACAACCAACTAACCAACAGGAAAGAACAATGAAAGCAGACAACATCGCAAAGGTTCTTGGCACAGATACGCTTGATGTCAAGAACGAGAAAGCCACACTCACCACCGCAGAATTGCAGAAGATTGACACCGCCCTTGCCGACAAGGAGAGCACCATTGCCACACTACAGGCTGAGGTTGAAACACTCAAGAATAAGCCGGCCGACACCACACATACCGTTGTGGACGACAAGGGCAAGGCAAGTGAGAAGAACGAGGTGGCAGACTATATCGACACAGTAAACAACGCAAGAGAACTATTTAATTCTATCTGATTATGGCAGGAAAACTCATTTTTACACTTGATGACTACCAAAAGGCAGCCATTCAGTACCGCAAGCAACTGTTGATGCTCCCGATTATCGGTATTCAGGACACGCTTCAGTTTATGACACCTCGCCCCGGCATCCGCTACAAGGAGAATGTGGGCGACATCAACGCAAACGCACAGTTCGCACCCTACAAGCCTTCACGCCGTACCAATGTGGATTTGACTCTCAACTTCCGCACATTGGAGACATTCTTCGGCAATGTGGCAGCAGACTTCGAGCCGAACACCGCAATATCCACATTATTGGGTACAGGTGCCACAAAGGGCGACGGACAGATGAAGACACCCACAGCACTGCATGTGTTGGCACAGGTGGCAAAGAGCCTTTCCGAACACCTCAACGATGCTGTTTGGAGTGGCAAGCGTAATGCCAATGGTGACACCACGCAGGACTTGTTCGATGGTTTCGATACCATTACCGACAAGGAGATTGCATCGGGTGCCATTGCAAAGGAAGAGGGCAACTTTTTGAAGCTCGACGAAGCCGTATCAAAGGCAAATGCCGTTGATATCGCAAAGGAAATCCTCTTCTCGCTTGACCCACGCCTTCGCAAGGAAGAGTGCTATCTCTTCTGTTCGCAGGACTTCGTGGATAAGTACAACGAGGCATATCAAATCTCGCACGGCGGTTTGGTCTACAACAAGGAGTATGGACAGATCTCTGTCGAGGGTTCGGACGGCAGGTTGAAGCTCGTTCCTCTCTACAACAAGGCAGACTCCAAGTATCTGCACATCTGCCCCAAGAAGAATATGCTTGTAGGCTTTGACCAGATGGGCGACATCGAGAGCATTATGGTCAAGGAGTATGCTCCATTCGTGCTTACATACATTGCCACAATGTTCTTCGGAGTCCAGTTCGAGAGTATTGACAAACGCCGTCTCAAGGTCGTAGAGCTTGTCAAGGCATAGTAATCACCGTAAACACTAACAACTATGGCAAATAACTGTATCAACATTCAGCAGTCGTTAGCGTGGTGTCAGGGCACACCCGAGTTGCCCGGCATACGCCGTCGTGCTTACTACACATCGAAAGGCAACATCGTGAAGTGGCCTAAATTACAGCACTACACCAATGGTCGCCTTGTGTCGGCAGTTCTCAACGGCAGTTTTGAATTGACTGCCGAGCAGAAATGGAAGTACATTGACATTCTCCCCGACAAGTCACAGCTCACAAGCGACCCACAGGGTGAAGTTCCTTCGCAGACACAGCTCAATAAACTCACCCTTGTTCACCCGGCCGTCGGTGAAGAGGCATCGGCAGCAGCTGCCTACATCAACAATAACGATATTGTCATTGTCGTGCAGGATATGAAAGGCAACTGGCGTGTTGTCGGCAGTGAGCATTGGCCTACAAAAGCCACCGTCGCACAGGACTTGGGGCAAGGGGCTACAGGCACTACCTCTACCACCATTACAGCCGAGGCTACCGATGAATGCCCTGCACCTTTCTACAAGGGCACTCTCGACACCGAGGACGGAAGCATCGTATGCGACAGCACCGATGACGAGAATATCATTGATGGCTGATAAATGACTATGAACACCGGAAACACCCTCAACTCATTGGACGAGCTTCTATCCAATATCGAAGTGCCTTCTATCGAGCAGGGTGCTTTCGGTGCTTCTGTAGTACAGAGCAAGGACATCTTTGCTGAACAGCACCGCAAGGGTTGGGATAAAAGCGTAGAAGCAAGGTGCGATTTTACACAGAAAATACGCCTTACACGCCGTGGCGGTGTGTTCTTCATTTCTCTTTGGCAAAAGTCGGTCTATGGCAGGACTCTTACAGACATCAAGGCTGATGACGGTATGGTACAGTTCTTCGCGGACAATACCGTGTCGTTGATAAGGCAGATTATCGGCAACACCCTCAACAAGGGCGGTTGGGCTATCTGCACATCACCCAAGAGAAGACACCTAGTGAAGAACTTCGCTACTCGTATCAGCGAAGAGATAGCCCGGCAGTTGGGCATACCGTTCTATGAAGATGTTGCCTTTTGCAAGAATAAGCAGCGTATCAATGCCGAATACACCCTTAACATCCTGCCCCAAGAGCCGAATATCATAGTCTTTGATGATTTTGTTACTACAGGCTCAACATTGGGGAGTATGTACCGCCTTTTGTCGCAGTACGACAAGAACCTTATTTTTTTCACAGGAATAAACAACAAGCTATGACACTCAACCACGAATTTACAGAGAAGATACAACAGTGGCTCGATACACCGCACGAACAGCGTGATTATGAGCAGGGAGCATTGTATCTACTGAAGCTTAACGGCAATCAGATAATGTACCGCAACTTGATGTCTAACCCACGCGGAAAGGCAGAGTTCATCGAGTACCACCTTCGCAAGCACTACAGTTTCCGTGTCAAGGACTTGACACACGCACAGGTGGTAGCAATGGATAAGCAGGTAGAAGAGATTGTAAAGAAGCATAACACCTTTACAGAGGATAATCCTGCAAAGGAGTTCAAGCAGGGCAAGCGAGGCGACCACGATACATTGCCCGATGAAATTCAGGCACTGTATGTAGAAAATCTCTCTCTTCTTCAGCGTATGCGAGAGGTGCATTTGAAGTTGCGTACCCTCTCCACCGCTGATGCACCTTGCCCGGACTCGGAGCGATATCCATTCCTTAAAGAGCTGATAGAACTTGATACCAGGTTGCACGCGAATTGGGATAGGTACGACCATTACACAGGTGCAGAGAATGAGCCTGTTGAGACAGTGGCAGAAGAGAAACCTGCACGCAAGACACGCAAGAAGAAATGAAACGAAATTCCTCTATAAACGACATCTTGAAGCCATTGGGGGATAAGCCATACCAAGCCTATCTCTCCAATGTGCTGCAAGTGGCCGATGTTTTGGAGTGGGTGCTTGAGCAGGTAGGAACGGCCGAGGTGTGGCAGACATCATTTTCCATATCCGAGGAGTTCTTACGCCGTCTGTTCTTCATCGAGAAAAGCGGACAGGTAAAGCGTTTCAATCTTGTGCTCGACCACAAGGCCACAAACAAGACACTCAAGTTGTGGGCTTTCATTACACAGGTAATTCAGCGCACATACCTTGCCGACAATCACAGCAAGATACTTCTTGTTCGTTCTGATGCAGGAGATACGGTTTCCGTCGTTACCTCTCAGAACTTGACACGAGGCAATCGCTCCGAGTCTGCTTTCATCACCACCGACAAGGAAATCTTTGCCACACTCCACGCACAGGTGCAGGAGTTGATAAAGGGGCACAGCGTACCGCTGAATGATTTATTCACCAACAGAATTGCAGAACAATGATATACACAGAAGAGCAATTATCGCAGATTGAGAAGTTCGCCAGCATATACCTCAAAATATCGGATATGGCAGTAATCCTTGACTTGCCGGCCGAGCAGTTGCGTGAGGATATTGCAGGCAAGGAAAGCGATGTCAGCAAGAGATACTATCGTGGCAAGGCAAGCAGCAAAGTAAAGCTCTTGCATCAGGAAATGCTACTCGCACAGGTGGGTAGCCCTCTTGCTATTGAGAACACACATAAGAATTTACTTGATATGGAGGACGACGAATAGCGAAGCAAAGCGAGCTATCGCCGACTATCACAGCATTAGTCAGCCCGACAGGATAAAAGTCTGTCGTGGCTGGGGTGCGAATAGTGATAGGAGGCAATAATGCGTGCCGGTCTATTACTAATACTTTTCACTTTTCAGCTTTAACTCCGTTGAATATCGGCTGCACTCGTTGTAAAAACATAAGCAAGCTTTGTTTTCACTCGTTGGCACGATATTTCCCTTTTCCGCTTCTTTATGCCTTTCCCCTCTGTTATTGATATAGCCCGAACCGACCTTTTCACAGCAGAAGAGGAGTTGCGACAGCGTTTCCCCGATGTTGTCGTAAATCGCCTTTTGCGTGTACGCGACCTCTACAACTGGTGCATCGCCAATCCCGATGCAAAGGATCGTCAGTTCGTCGAGGTCGCTATGGATAGGTACAGCATATCAAAGCCGTTGGCATATTCGGACCTATCCGTCATAAAGGCGATGTTACCGCACCTAGCACAGGCAAGCCGTGATTTCCACCGTTGGCGATACAACGAAATGATTTTGGAGACATACCAGATGGCGAAGAAACGCAAGGACACAAAGACAATGGAGAAAGCAGCTTCAAGCTATGC
>JAFYWV010000101.1 GCA_017546505.1 Bacteroidaceae bacterium | reverse complement strand
GTGACTCGCTTGGGGCATTTCCACAAAAGACAACATCAAACAGGAAAGCATTTATAGTCAATCGTTTACTCTGTCAAATAGCAAAACTTTTTTCTCTTTCTGAAACTTGGTTGACAACTTGGTTTGCACCTTTGTTTGTTGGTTTGCAAGTTTGTTAGACAAAGATAACAAATTTATGCCACAAATCAAAGCATCTACCCCACTTCTTTCCCCATTCAACGGACAAAAACAGCCTTAAACCAATCTTTTTATTAACATATTTTTACACTTTTATATCGGGTTTGTAGCCCGATATTTTTTTATGCCAAAGGTCTTTTATGACTTTTTTTCGCCCCCTACTTTTGTATTGAACAAACACACAAACAAGTAAGGATTGTAGCTATAACGACTGTTAGAAATGTTTATAAATTTTTAACCGTCATTATGCGAACAAAAAAACTAACGCAGGAACAGTGCGAATTATTTGCAAAGGTTTTTCCTGTAATGAGCAACACTGAAGTAGCAACCTTATTGAATGTAGGTTTGACAACAGTAAAGAACTATGCAGATATAATGGGGCTGACAAAAGACCCGGCATATCTATCAAAAGTAAGAAAAGCAGTATCTAAAAAAGGACATTATACAAGATGGAATTTATTGAGAACAAAACAAAGTGGTTACGAAGTCTCAAAAGAGGAGAAACAAAAGTAGGTCGCCTGGCTTCGTCAAAGGAATGCACCTCGCTATCCGTACTTATATATAGGTGGAACATTGATGAAGGTGCAAGTAAGGGCATACGCATATCTGCCACATACGACAGAAAGAATTGCATTGTCACCATTACCGGCAATGTGATAGACAGTTACAAGGAGTTGCGACAAAAAGCGATGAACGCCTATGCTGAAGCCGAGTGAACTGGAACTGTTGGCCGATAAGATAGCCAAAAAGCTCCACAATCTCAATGATGAACTTTTGTCGGTTGCCGAGGTTGCAAGGATGCTTGACAAAAGCGAGGGAGCTGTAAAGAAAATGTGCTACCGAGGATTGTTGCCACATCGCAAGCAACAGAAATCCTACTATTTCAGCAAGAATGAGATAACCGAATATCTACTAACTAAACAATAAACATTTGATTTCCCCACTATCCAAAGTCCACTCGTAGTCTGCTGTGAAGCCCACTGTGAGTGGCATTTTTTCAATTCTCAAATTACAGGACAATGGAAGAAAAACAAATAGCATTGAAAGCATCATTGTGCAATCGCTTATCGCAAATGGTTCTCGACCACAATCTGCCCGTGAACATTGTTGTTGGCGAAAAGCTCACCTATCTGCGTACAGTTACATTGACATATCACCTGCGCGATGAAATGCTTGTGGAGTGGCTTATCTACCGTGTAACAGAAGATGACGAGTATGCAGTATGATACAGCTTGCAGACATATACAGTGCAACACACGACGGTTTAGACATCATTCTGCGCTACTATCCACAAGCAGCTGATGTTGTCGGAACGAAGAACAAATTCAGGGCGAGGCAGAACGAAAAGACTGCTTCGGCCTGTCTGCACCATTCCGGCGGAGTGTGGAAAGTCGTAGATTTCGGCGATGACGGGCACGCTCTTTCACCCATTGATATATGTATGAAAGAGGAAGGCATCACCCACTTTTACGAAGCGGTGTTGCTGTTGGCCGGTATCTTCGGCATAAACGAAGAACTATCGCCTTCAATCAACAAGCCACGCATTGAGAAACGCCCGGCAACGAGCGAAGAGAAAGAGGGAACACGCATATTCTCCCTTTTGGAGTCCATACCTGAAGAGCATCTTAAAGTTCTCGGTCCGAAAGTACGGGCAGAGCACGCAGAAGCTCTTAATTGGTACGAAGCGGAATATGTCGGCTATGTGAAGAACAGGGAAGTAACACTCAAATATAGCACAGAGAACTATCCTATATTTATGCGTGAATGCCGTACAGACGACGGCAAGGTGTTCTACAAGATATACGAACCACTCAACCCCGAAAAGCAGTGGCGTTTTTCCTACACTCCTGAAGGAGTAAAGCCCAAAGATTACATCAACGGCTTGCGAGAGTTGCAGGAGCTGTTCGGCAAGCTCAACAGCTGTGATGACGAAGAAGAGGGCGACCAACGGGAAAAGAAGCTCGAAGAGATATTTATATGCAGTGGAGAGCGCGATGCTCTCTGCTTAAAGTCTATGGGCTATATTCCTATATGGTTCAATTCCGAGACATACACCCTCACTGAAGCTGAGGTTGCCAGGCTCTACCGCTATGCAGATACCATATACAATATACCCGACATAGATGCAACAGGGCGTAAGAAAGGTGCAGAATTGGCACTGCGCCATATCGACATATATACAGTGTGGCTACCCGAATGGCTCTCCACCTATCGCGACAATCGCGGAAAACCTCGTAAGGATCTCCGCGATTGGCAAGAGCTTCGCCGTGATGTGGCCGACTTCCGCGACCTCATCAAAATGGCGATGCCGGCAAAATTCTGGGTAGAGACCATAAACGAGAAATCGGGCAAGAGAGAACTATCCATATCGGCAGTACGCCTTTACTACTTCTTGCAGTTGAACGGTTTCCGTACACTGCGTGATGCCAATGCAGCCAATACCCGGTACATACAGGTTACAGGCAACATCGTAAAGCAGATAAAGGCGAAAGATGTACGCCGTTTCGTGCGCGAATGGGCTGAAGAACGCTGTTTGGCAGAGAATATCCGAAACCTCATTGTAAACTCAATGAAGTTTTCGGAAACCTCTCTTGAAAACCTCCGTGAGGTTGAGCTGGATTTTACCACCTTTACCCCCACGACACAGCTGTTCTTCTTTGCCCGTAAGTCTATAGAGGTAACACCTTCAGAGATTATAGTGCATCAGCGTGGCGATGCCTCGTTCCAGCACTATGTATGGGAAGATAATGTGTTACCCTATGAGTTTACCGTTATGCCCGATATGTTCAACATCACACGCACCGAGCAGGGAGGCAAGCCACACTTTGATATCGAGGTGCTGGAGTCCGGCAAAAGCTGTCTATGCGGTTATGTTATCAATTCAAGTCGCATACATTGGCGTAAGGAAATGGAGTACAGCTTTGGCGAGAACAGAGAAGAAGCCAAAGAGTATGCAGCCACCCACCGCTTTTGCATCGACGGCGAGGGATTGACACCCACAGAGATAGCCGAACAGAAGCAGAATCTTATAAACAAGATATTCGCTATCGGCTATATGCTCCACCGCTACAAATCACCCTCGCGTGCGTGGGCTCCACAGGCTATGGATAACAAGATAGGCGAAAACGGAGAATGTAACGGCCGAAGCGGAAAATCATTCCTCTTCAAGGCACTTTCAATGTTTATGCGTACCGTCAAACTATCGGGGCGTAATCCAAAGTTAATGGATAATCCCCACGTTTTCGACCAGGTGAATGTGCATACAGATTTTGTGCTTGTTGATGACTGCGCCCAATACCTGTCAATGGGGCTGTTTTATGACATCATCACAAGCGATATGACGGTGAACCCGAAGAACAATCAAAGTTACAGCATACCCTTTGAGCAAAGCCCAAAGTTTGGTTTTACCACCAATTATGTACCGCTTGACTTTGACAGCTCCACCGAGGCGCGTATGCTATATATGGTCTATAGCGATTATTACCACCAGCTCACCGAGACAAACGACTACCTCGAAACACGCTCGATACGCGATGATTTCGGACGGGATTTGTTTACGCACGACTATTCGGCAGCTGATTGGAATGCCGATATAAATTTCCTGATGCAGTGCCTTCGCTTTTACCTCTCCCTTTGCCGGGAGAATATCAAGATATTGCCCCCAATGGATAATATCTTGTTACGCAAATACAGGCAAGACATCGGAAATAACTTTGAAGATTGGGCTAACGGCTATTTTGCTGAAGATGGCGACAAACTCGACAAACTGCTGATACGCCGTGAGGTGTTCGATGACTACCGCAAGTATGCCAATGTAACCAACCTCACAATGCAGCGTTTTACGCAGAAATTGCACTCATTCTGCCACCTTTGTCCCTATATTGATACGCTGAACCCTGATGAACTTTGCAACAGTCAGAAGCGTATATCAAGGCGTGTTGAGGGCAGTTTTGTGGATATGATATTCGTGCAGACAAAGAGATACAAAGAAAAGAAAAATGACCCTAACGAATTTATACCCGATGAACAATTCCTTTAGAAACGAAACAGTACGCACTCTTGTGCAGTCCTACACCGTTGCACAGTTCAACGAAAAGTACCTTGCCGATAAAGAGTTTCGCAAGTTTGCAAGGCAGGTATATACCTACTTTGACAATATGAGGCCTGGCACACGCCTCCGGCTCACCGCCTATCAAGGTCGTAAATTGGAGTGGGTACTGCTCACCTATGTGGCCTTCTATTTTGAAGGGGCACATTGGCTGGAGTTCTTCATATCCGATGACTACAACACCATTGTACGGCGCAACATCGCTCCCGAAGGTTTCGACAGGGAAGTAGAGCAATGGCTCAAATGGAAAAGGGAACATCTGCGTTAATTCCTCTTCTACCACTCACAGCTGTATGGCATCTGCCGTGCAGCTTTTTTTGTGCCGTAAGCAAAGGCGACATCTTCTTATTTTTCCTCTTCTTATTTCCGTACTAATCTTTTGTATCTTTGTATCAAAGCAAAAGAAAGAAGATATAACTTCTTAATAGTAAAGGAGAAATTCACTGATACAATCTTGATACAATCCCGATACAATTCCACTCCTCTTTCATTTTGTATCACTTTGCAGACCCCCTTCATCGTTTTGTATCAAGGAGCAAATCTAACTTGTATCACATTCGTATCAACCTCAATTGCTTGTTATACAGTATGTTATGCCGATTTTAATACAAAGATACAGTGATACAAACTTTTTGTGTATTATTACCACCTCCTAACAAAATGCGGACTCTCTCCTGCACCTTGCTGTCAAGTATCACTTTGCAGTTTTGAGGGTTTTCCACCTTGATTGTTCTACTCTGTTTTGACTTTTTCGTGTGCAAAGGTAGAGCAAGAGGCCACCGCACAAGGACAAGCGATGTTTACACTAAAAATCTCCACTCCTGCCGGGTAGTATTTACAGCAATTCTTGCCTTTGTGTAATTCCTTGCTGCTTCCGTAGCCTTTGACCTTGCTCTGTTACCAGCACATAAAAAGTTTCAAAAAACAGAGTATTCACAAATTCATTCAAGGTATGGAAAATCTTTTTTCTCAAAACAGCAGACAAGTGATGAACAGCGTTGGTAATTCACAGGAGAGAGTACGCCCCGAAAATTGGGTAGAGATGGTAACAGAACACGAATACGATTACACAAGTGGTAATCCTGCTGTATATGTCGGCACATACTACAAGTATAATTGCGGTTCGCTTTTCGGAATGTGGGTTGATTTGACCTCGTTCTCGGATTACGATGATTTTATGGAGTTCTGCCACTTGCTCCACATCGATGAGGAGGATCCGGAATTTATGTACCAGGATTACGAGAATTTCTCTTCAGAATGGTATTCTGAAAGTTGCTTTGATGAAGTTACTTTCGACAAGATTATAGAGTACGGCAATATGGACGAAAAGGATAGAAAGTTGTTCGATGCCTTTACAGAGCATTACGGCAGTGGCTACACTCTTGAAGATGCCAAAGAGCGCTTTCAAGGTGAGTGGGATAGCGAAGAGGAATTTGCAGAGCACCAGCTCGATAGTTGCTATCCTGATATGCCCGAATTTGCCCGTCGCTATTTCGACATCGGGCAGTTCGCACGCGATTTATTCAATTTCGATTACACGTTCATTGACGGATATGTATTCTCCGATTATTAAGCACTCCTGCAAAGGCCCTCGAAAAGAGGGCTTTTTTCGCAACCTCTTTGCCAAAGGTCTTTTTCAGTACAGCCTGCACCCCTTAACTTCGTATCAAAATAGAAACGATATGAGCCAATACACCATTTATCTTGATTTAGAGCCATACCTCGCACAGTGGTTCATACACGAGCAAGGCGGTGAGCACCCCGTAACTCTTACACGAGGCAGTGCCGAGAGTGATATTTTGGAGCTGTTCTTAAAGCCCCAGCCCTCTGCAATACCTGCACGCCCGGCTCCCACCGACACGCAGATATTTATACCCACGTTCAAACATAAAGATGTGAGAACATATAACTACCTGCCACCACGTGCCACCCTCGCACTGAAAAAGACCATACGCACCCGTTTCGTTATCCAGTTGTGGAACGACCTCTACAAGTTCGAGAATATAGGCAAGCGAAATGATGAACTTATTTACGCTTGGATGGAAGCGCACGGCATAGAACTTAACGAAACGAATTGGTGTGCTATCTCTAAAATCTATTACCGCAAGAGAAAATCATATCTTACCGTAAAAAATCGTGAAAATTAGTTCCGACTTCAAACGCCTTTTGTCCTAAAATGATTTTTGTTGAATTTGTTGCCGTATGAAAGTTTCCCTGCCCTCAATCACCAAAATTGCATATCTCCCCTGTTCCGAGTTGTCGCCCGACATACTTTTTCGCTATAAGGTAAAAATGCCTGTTGCAGTCTATGCCGGTACAACACCTATCACTTTTTACGGAACACCTTCCTGTGATACTGTTTCAGAGTACGAGAACAAAGGTCGCCTTGAAAAAGCCACCCTCAAATTCTCCACTCTCGACGAGCTGCCTACTGCCTTTCCTATCTCTTTCGTGGTTACTACGGCTAACGGTCGCTCATATCTCATAGGTGCTATGGAGCGACCATTTCCCGTAGTGAAGATTGAGAGTACCACCGGCGCACCGGACGGCGATACTGCAACAGACAAGGTTACAGTTACCTTTTCTGCTCCTAAAGCACTCGTTCCGTGTGTCGTATAGGTTATGCCTTTACTGATTGGGCTGAATATCGGCAATCAATATACTTATAGCTTACTACACCTAGAGCAAAAGTTACGAAAGCACCAAATACGCACTTCAATGCTGTTTTTCTTTCATCGCATTTGCATTTACGGTCATACTGATAATCGTTTTGGGGAGTCATATCTGCATTTTCTGTGTAGTTACGATTAGTCCTGTTATCGTAACTTACATTCGCTTGCGCGTTAATGTTGGTTTTAAGATTTTTCATAATTATATTTTTTATAGATTATAACACAACAATAATGCCAAAGGGTATTTTTCTTGTTATGAGTTATTCCGAAGTGCCTTTTTGTCAAAAATCCTGTCATATAGGCATATTTTCGGTCTTTTATTCCCCCTTATTATATATATACTTTCGTGGCAAAGCAAAACAATAAGCAATGCCACAGAAAAATTATCACTTACACCTCAAAGGCGTTGTAGGAGGCTATGACTTCGACAGCTCCTATGTAGATTTCATTCTCGGCAAGCACAAGGACGAGCAGGTCAATGTGCTTATCGACAGTCTTGGCGGTTCAGTCAGTACCGCACTATCAATAGCAGCCGCATTTTCCAATCACGGAAATGTGGCAGTTCACTATGTCGGAATGAACGCATCGGCAGCCACCATCGCCTCGCTCGGAGCGAAGCAGGTAACAATCGACTGCAATGCAATGTACCTCGTGCATAAATGTTCGGCAGAGTTCTTCAAGTGGGATAACCTCAATGCCGATGACCTCGACGCACTCATTACACAGTGCAAGCAGATGAAGAACGACCTTGACAAACTCGACGGCAACATCGCTTCGATGTATGCCGGCAGATGCAAGAAGAACAGCGAAGAGTTGCTTGCCCTCATGAAGGTCGGCGGTTGGCTCACTGCACAAGAGGCAAAGGAATGGGGCTTCGTCGATGAAATCACCAACAGCAAGGAAGATGCAGCCCCAGTGCTTACCGATGCCGTAGCAAGCGCAATGGCCGACGCAGGCATACCCATTCCCAACATCGCAGTTCCCGACACCGCAAACTCCTTCATTGCTTTTCTCAAAAATCTGTTCCGCAACAGCAATACTTCCAACAACTCAAAACCCGATAACAAAATGAAGATTACAGCAACACATCTATGCGATGCGCTCGGCATTGAGAGCATCGAGGCGGTGGATAACAAAGTTACCCTTACCGCAGAGCAGGCGCAGAGTATTGACAACGCACTTGCAGAGAGAGAGAACACTATCACCACGCTAAAGGCAGAGGTCGAGACTCTGAAGCAAAAGCCTGCCGACAGCACCAGCACCATTGTCGATGACAAGACAAAGGGCGGTGAGAAGAACGAGGCGGAAGAGTTTGCCGACACGGTGAACGAGGCCATCAAACTATTCAACTCAATCTAACACAACCAAGAAAAACTATACTATTATGGCAGGAAAACTAATTTTCACTCTTGATGACTACCAAAAGGCAGCAATCAAGTACCGCAAGCAGCTCCTTATGCTTCCGATTATCGGCATACAGGACACGTTGCAGTTTATGACGCCTCGCCCCGGTATTCGTTACAAGGAGAATGTGGGCGACATCAACGCAAAGGCACAGTTCGCACCCTACAAGCCTACACGCCGCACAAATGTGGACTTGACTCTGAACTTCCGCACGCTGGAGACATTCTTCGGCAATGTGGCAGCAGACTTCGAGCCTAACAGCGCAATATCCACTCTTCTTGGTACAGGTGCAACAAAGGGCGACGGGCAGATGAAGACACCAACAGCACTGCACGTTCTCGCACAGGTGGCAAAGAGCCTTTCCGAACACCTCAACGATGCCATTTGGGGCGCAAAGCGCAACGCTAACGGTGATACAACAATGGACCTCTTCGACGGCTTCGACACTATCACCGAAAAGGAGATAGCATCGGGTGCCATTGCAAAGGAAGAGGGCAATTATATGAAGCTCACCGAGGATATCACAAAGGCAAATGCCGTTGATATCGCAAAGGAAATCCTTTTCTCGCTTGACCCACGCCTTCGCAAGGAAGAGTGCTACCTCTTCTGTTCGCAGGACTTCGCGGACAAGTACAACGAGGCATACCAAATGTCGCACGGTGGTATCATCTACAACAAGGAGTACGGACAGGTATCTGTAGAGGGTTCGGACGGCAGATTGAAGCTCGTTCCGCTTTACAACAAAGCAGACTCCAAGTTCCTGCACATCTGCCCAAAGGCAAATATGCTTGTAGGTTTCGACCAGATGGGCGATATCGAAAGCATTCTTGTCAAGGAGTACGCTCCTTTCGTGCTTACCTACATTGCCACAATGTTCTTCGGTGTGCAGTTCGAGAGCATAGACAAACGCCGTTTCAAGGCTATTGAGCTTAATTCGGCACAGTAACAACCACTAATACCTAAAAATTATGGCAGTTTGCAATAACATACAGGCATCGTTGGCGTGGTGTCAGGGCACACCTGAATTGCCCGGCATACGCCGTCGTGCCTACTACACATCGAAAGGCAATATCGTTAAGTGGCCGAAGTTGAAGCACTATACCAATGGTCGCCTTGTGTCGGCAATCCTCAACGGCAGCTTTGAGCTGTTGGCGGAACAGAAATGGAAGTACATTGACATTCTCCCCGACAAATCCCAGCTCACAAGCGACCCGCAGGGTGAAGTTCCCTCGCAGACACAGCTCAACAAACTTACGCTTGTGCACCCGGCTGTCGGTGAAGAGGCATCGGCAGCTGCAGCCTACATCAACAATAACGACATTGTTTTTGTAGTGCAGGATATGAAAGGTAATTGGCGTGTTGTCGGCAGCGAGAAGTGGCCCACGAAAGCCACCGTAGCACAGGACTTGGGGCAAGGTGCAACAGGCACTACCTCTACCACCATTACCGCAGAGGCTACTGATGAATGCCCGGCACCTTTCTACAAAGGTACACTCGAAACAGAGGACGGAAGTATCGTTTGCGACATCACAGATGATGAAAACATCATTGACGGCTGATTATGTGCACCGAGGACACCATAAATGATATAGGTGCTATCCTTGAAAGTATCGAGGTTGCACCTGTTGAAGTGGGTGTACTCGGTGCACCTGCTTTGCAGGAGGGCAAGGACATATTTGCCGAACAACAGCGTAAAGGTTGGGATAAGTCGGTAGAGGCAAGATGCGACTTTACAAGGAAAGTGCGCCTTACCCGTCGTGGCGGTGTATTCTTCATATCGCTATGGCAGAAGTCTATCTTCGGGCGTACACTCACCGATATAAAGGCTGATGACAGTATGGTGCAGTTCTTCGCGGACAACACGGCCGAACTCATACGGCAGATAGTCGGTGATTACCTCTCCATTGGCAGCTGGGCAATATGTACAGCCCCCAAGAGAAGACACCTTACGAAGAACTTTGCTACACGCATAAGCGAGGAGATTGCCCGGCAGTTGGGCATACCGTTCTATGAAGACGTTGCCTTCTGCAAGAACAAACAGCGTATCAATGCTGAATACACCCTTAACATACTTCCCCAGGAGCCTAACATAATAGTCTTTGACGATTTTGTTACCACAGGCTCAACGCTTGGGAGTATGTACCGCCTTTTGTCGCAGTACGATAAGAACATTCTATTTTTCACAGGAATAAACAACAAGCTATGACTATTGACCACGATTTTACCGAGAAGATACAGCAGTGGCTGGAGGCAGCGCACGAAGAGCGCGATTATGAGCAAGGTGCATTGTATCTGCTGAAGCTCAACGGCAATCAGATTATGTACCGCAACCTGATGGCTAACCCACGCGGAAAAGCCGAGTTCATCGAGTACCACCTTCGCAAACATTATGGTTTTCGCGTAAAGGAATTGACACACGCACAGGTGGTACAGATGAATAAGCAGGTTGAGCAGATAGAGAAGAAACATTACTCATTCGCAGAGGATAATCCTGCAAAGGAGTTCAAGCAGGGCAAGCGTGCGGACCACGATACACTGCCGGAAGAGATACAGGCATTGTATGTGGAAAATCTTTCACTTCTACAGCGTATGCGTGAGGTACACTTGCGTTTGCGTACACTCTCTACCGCTGATGCTCCTTGCCCGGACTCCGAGCGTTACCCATTCCTTAAAGAGCTTATCGAATTGGATAAGAAGATGCACGCAAATTGGGAGCAGTACGACCATTATGTTGCCGAGAGTACCGAAGAGCCTGTAAAGGTTGAAGAGAAACCGGCACGCAAGACCCGTAAGAAGAAATGAAGCGTAATACCTCAATAGACCAAGTTCTGAAACCATTGGGAGATAGGCAATACCAAGCCTACCTCTCAAATGTGTTGCAGGTTGCAGACATTTTGGAATGGATTTTGGAGCAGGTGGGAACGGCCGAGGTGTGGCAGACTTCGTTTTCCATATCGGAAGAGTTCCTGCGCCGTCTCTTCTTCATCGAGAAGGGCGGACAGGTAAAGCGTTTCAATCTTGTGCTCGACCACAAGGCCACAAACAAGACACTCAAGCTGTGGGCTTTCATTACACAGGTCATTCAGCGCACATACCTTGCCGACAATCACAGCAAGATACTCCTTGTTCGTTCCGAGGCCGGTGATACCGTTTCGGTTGTCACCTCGCAGAACTTGACTCGCGGTAATCGTTCCGAGTCTGCTTTCATCACCACAGACAAGGAAATCTTTGCCACACTCCACGCACAGGTAGAGGATTTAATCACTAATCACAGCGTACCGTTGAATGACCTCTTTGCCAATAAAATTGTAGAAGAATGATTTATACTGAAGAGCAATTATCGCAGATTGAAAAGTTTGCTTCCATTTACCTAAAAATTTCGGATATGGCAGTGATACTTGACTTGCCGGCCGAACAGCTACGCGAGGACATCGCACGCAAGGAAAGCGATGTCAGCAAGAGATACTATCGTGGCAAGGCAAGCAGCAAAGTAAAGCTCTTGCACCAGGAAATGCTACTCGCTCAAGTCGGTAGCCCTCTTGCCATTGAGAACACACATAAGAATTTACTTGATATGGAGGACGACGAGTAATGCCATTTCCAGCAGTCATAGACATAGCCCGAACCGACCTTTTCACCGCTGAAGAGGAGTTGCGACAGCGTTTCCCCGATGTTGTCGTCAGTCGCCTTTTGCGTGTACGCGACCTCTACAACTGGTGCATCGCAAATCCCGATGCAAAGGATCGTCAGTTTGTAGAGGTCGCTATGGATAGGTACAGCATATCAAAGCCGTTGGCATATTCGGACCTATCCGTCATAAAGGCGATGTTACCGCACCTTGCACAGGCAAGCCGTGATTTCCACCGTTGGAGATACAACGAAATGATTTTGGAGACATACCAGATGGCGAAGAAACGCAAGGACACAAAGACAATGGAGAAAGCAGCTTCAAGCTATGCGAAGTTTAACCGCATTGACCTTGAAGATGAACAGGCCGTTCCGTATGACCTTATCGTAGTTCAGCCGTTCACAGCCACCGATGACCCCTCTGTTCTTGGTATCAAGCCTATACCGAACATTCAGGAGAAGATACAGAAGATGATTGCAAAGTATCGTGCCGAGACGATAGACATCGAAGATGTGGAGTACGAAGAGGCCGACCTGGAGGAAGATGTTTTATTCAACGATGAAAGCAATGAGCATGACAAAGCAAATATACTTTAACGAACCGCAACGCCTCACACAGCTTATCGGTGCAAATATCTCCGTGATTGTTGCAGGGCGAAGAACAGGAAAGACGGACAGTATTGCTGCTCCTTTCGTTCTCCGCAATATGCAGCGTATGCCAGGCAGTACAGGTGGCATTGTCGTGCCCACCTTCAAGCACGGCCTTACCAACACTTTGCCGGGGCTTTTTGCCGCGTGGAAGCGTTGGGGATATATTCAAGGAGTGCATTATGTAGTCGGCAGAAAGCCTCCAAAATCCTTTGCAAAGGCGATTATCGAGCCGAGCGATTACGAACATGTTATATCGTTCTATAATGGCTCTGTGGCAGTCATTATATCACAGGACAGGCCCGGCTCTTCCAACTCGCTTACGCTTTCGTGGTTGCTTATCGACGAGGCAAAGTTCATTGATTATGAAAAGTTGAAAGATGAAACATTCCCTGCCAATGGCGGTATAAAGTCATATTTCGGCAGGCACTCGTTCAATCACTCGATAATGATTTTGAGTGATATGCCACAGACACAAAAAGGCTCGTGGTTCCTGCACTACAAGGATAAGATGGACGAAGAGCT
>JAFYWV010000100.1 GCA_017546505.1 Bacteroidaceae bacterium | reverse complement strand
CAGAGAGGGTGTCAGTTAACTGACACCCTCTCTGTTCTTATATATGCTATTGATTACTCTTTCCAACCAAGAGCCGAAGCACCAAGCACAGCGGCATCGGCGCCGGGGAGTGAAGATTTAAGAACCTTCACCTTGTCTCTCCAAAGGAACACAACATTCTCGTTCATATGCTTGCGGATTGGCTCGAGCAACAGTTCGCCTGCATTTGCCAAACCGCCAAAAAGGATAATAGCCTCGGGAGCCGAGAATGCAATGAAGTTACAGAAAGCCTCACCAAGCACCTTGCCTGTAAACTCAAAGATTTCATTGGCAAGTTTATCACCCTTTACAGCTGCATCGAAAAGCATTTTGGATGTGAGTTCATTGATGCAGACATCGCGCAACAAACTTGGTTCATCGCGCTCGACAAGCCATTTCTTTGCTGTGCGCACGATACCTGTTGCCGATGCGTAGGTCTCGAGACAGTCTGTACGGCCACAACCGCAGGCACGTCCTTCGAGCACCGGTGCTGTAACGTGACCAAGCTCACCCGCAAAACCGTCGTGGCCATAAATCAACTGACCATTGGCAACAATACCGCTACCTACACCTGTTCCAAGAGTGATGTACACAAAATCCTTCATTCCCTGCGCAACGCCATACTTCTGCTCACCGATTGCAGCGGCATTTGCATCGTTTGTAACCTTTGTGGGAAGACCGGTCTTTTTCTCAATGAGCCAACCCAGAGGAACAATGCCTTTCCAAGGCAAATTAGCGGCATTCACAATTTCACCTGTGTAGTAGTTTGCCATTGGTGCGCCGACACCGACACCCTCGAGCTTGCCTGTACAGCCGTTTTCCTCGGCAAGTCTCTTTATCACATTGGCAATGGAGTCGGTATACTCCTCAATATCAGGATGTGCCTGTGTCTTGATAGTGTCGTCCTTTGCAAGAATATGACCCTTTACATCAACAAGACCAATAACGGTATTTGTTCCGCCAAGGTCAATTCCAATTACATATTTTTCGCTCATAATTATAATAGATTAGTTATACGTGTACGCACAAAAAAACCGTAAACGGTAGCATTTGCGAATGTAAACAAAAAAAATCAGTTATCACACACAATTTGAAGAAACTGTTGAAAAATATTTCGAAAATAATATTTTTTACGGTTTATTCTTTTTTCTTTGGGGTGCTTTGCATTATCTTCGCAAAATAATACAAAATATTATTAATATATTACAATATTATAGAGATATGTTCAAACGACTATTGACACTTTTGCTATTGCTGACAACAACAGCAATGTTTGCACAGGAAAAGGTAATTCCAAGCATTCTCCCACTGCCAACGAGCGTAAAGCCCGGCAATGCCAACATCAAGTTCAACTTCACAAAGGAGACAAAAATTGTGCACAGCCTTGACGACAGCGAAACAAAGTATGCTGCCGAGGAGCTGAACAGGATAGCCGAGTCCATCTTTGGAAAGAAATTAAAGAAAACCACAAAGATGACAGGCGAGAACAATATCATCTTCAAGCTCGACGGCTCGATTAAAAGCGAGGGATACACTTTGGAGATTAACCCCGAGAATATCATCATAAAGGCAAAAGACGGTGCAGGAGCATTCTATGCAGTGCAGACGTTGAAACAGATTATACCCGTAGAGGCTTTTGAGACCCCTATTGACCTTGACAAGGTTTCGTTGCCCACAATGAAGATTTGCGACGCGCCCCACTTTGTCTACCGAGGCTTTATGCTCGACTGTTCACGCCATTTCTGGAGCATCGAGACCATAAAAGAGGTACTTGACATTCTTGCAATGCACAAGATGAACCGTTTCCATTGGCACCTGACCGAGGACCAGGGCTGGCGCATCGAGATAAAGAAATATCCATTGCTCACAAAGATAGGCAGCCTGCGCGAGCAGACGACCACCGGGCACAACGAAGGCCTCGACGGCATACCTTACGGCGGATACTACACCCAAAAGGAGATTAAGGAGATTGTAAAATATGCACAGGAGCGTTTCATCACAATTGTGCCCGAAATTGAGATACCCGGACACTCGCTTGGCGCATTGAGTGCATACCCCTGGCTTGGTTGCGAGGGCGAGAAAGGCAACTACAAGACCTGGGCCTATTGGGGAGTGTCGAAACAGATTGCCTGCGCCGGCAAGGAGAGCACCTTCAAGTTCTGGAAGGATGTGCTTGACGAGGTGATGGCGCTGTTCCCGAGCGAATATATACACATTGGCGGCGACGAAGCCCCACGCGATATGTGGAAAGAGTGCCCCGACTGCCAACAGCGCATAAAGGAGAACAACCTGAAGAACGAAGCCGAACTGCAGTCATACGTGAACAAACGCATTGAGGCACACCTGAACAAGAACGGCCGCAAGCTCATCGGTTGGGACGAGATACTCGAAGGTGGCGTGAGCCAGGATGCGACAATTATGTCGTGGCGCGGCACAGTGGGTGGCATTGCAGCAGCAAAGAAAGGCAACTATGTGATTATGACCCCCGGTGATTACTGCTACCTCGACTACAGACAGACAACCGACCGCAAGGACGAACTCGACAGCAACGGCAGTTATGTTCCCTTGCGCAAGTCATACTCTTTCAACCCCTACGACCAGCTGAGCAAGGAGGAGCAGAAATATATTCTTGGTGTACAGGGTAACTTGTGGACCGAATATGTAACTACTCCTATGCAGTTGCAGTACAAGGCATTGCCACGCCTGGGTGCCATTGCCGAGATTGGATGGAGCAACCCATCGCCCGAGACAAAGGATGTGGAGGAGTTCATCGGACGCGCCAAGGAGCTTGCCCGCTACTACAATGTGTTCGGTTGGTGCTTTGGACGCCACTTCTACGAGGACGGCGTGCAGGTTGGATGGTAAACACTACATTGATTTGAGATAATTAAAATATTCAACAACTAACCTTATTTTTATGAAGAGAATCTTTACACTACTTTCTTGCGCTGTCCTCTCGACAGTTGCAATGATTGCACAGGTTCCGTTCAAGGTGACTACCATTGAAAATGGCGAGTTCGCCCAGGGAACAACCTGGTACACAATGGGTATTGGAGAAGGTGCAAAGTTAATCAAAGACAATGCGGGTGCAGACCACATTGCTCTTGGCATTTCAACCCCCAAAGGCAACGATGACGAGTTGTGGTGCTTTGTAGGCAACGCAACAGACGGTTATGCAGTCTATAACAAACAGGCCGGCACAAGCAAGGTGCTTGCTTCAAAGACAACAATGAGCGCCATCAGCGGCTATGGTGGCACAGGCGGCTCTACATTCCCCACAATGCAGGATGCCGCCAATCTGCCAAGCGGTTATGTAGGCCGTTGGGATTTTGCCACATCAAACAAAATTGCCAATGTTAACGGCTACTTTATGAGAATTCACGGCACGAACTATGCTGTAAATGACTTTGGCGGTATAGGCAAGCTCGCTTTCTGGGCCGAGGGAGCCGATGCAGGTTCAACAATCACAATTACCGCAGCCGAGACCTCTGTTGAAATTCTTGCGACATCAGGCTCTTTCACTGCAAGCAATGCAAACGGCACTTGGCACTCAAAGTGGGAAAGCAGCGAATTGGCAGGTTTCTCACTGTCGACAAATGCCAACAATATGACAACATCGGGCAACTACATTGCCGGCTACTCAGGCCAGTCGGGCACTTCGACATACACAATAACAGCACCCGAAGGACTTGTTGTCAAGGGATACAGCTTTGATTATGTAAACACAAACAACGACGGCAGCTATGCCCTCACTCTTGCTGTAGACGGCAAGAACTACACATCATCGGCTACCGTACAGAGCCTGAACGTGGAGCTTGAAGAGCCTGCACGCACTGTAAACTTCACACAGAGCGGTGCCAACAAGGGTATCACATTCTCGAACTTCATTGTTTATATGGGACTTGACATTCGCACTCCCGAGCCTGCGTTCGATGTATTCCCCACACTCACAACAGGTGCTATCCCCTACCGCATCCCGGCCATTGCCACAGCAAAGAACGGCAATGTGATTGCTGTTGCCGACTACCGTCACAGCCGCTCCGACATCGGTATGGCAACAAACGGACGCATCGACCTGCGTGCCCGTATAAGCAAGGACAACGGTGAGACCTGGGGCGAGATTTTCGACATCATCCAGGGCAAGGGTGCAGCCGGCATCGATGCATCGAACAACGATATGTATGTTGGTTTCGGTGACCCTGCAATTGTTGCCGACCGCGAAAGCAACCGCGTGCTTGTCATCAGCTGCTCGGGTAACGTTTCGTTCCCCAACGGCCAGCGCAACAACCACCAGGGCATAGCGCATTTCTACAGCGAGGACTGTGGCGAGACCTGGAGCACACCTGTTGACCGTGCAGAGCACATCTATGCACAGTTCGACGACACACAGCACGGCCCTGTACGCGCAATGTTCGTCGGTTCGGGCAAGATTTCACAGAGTAAATATATAAAGGTGGGCGACTACTACCGCATCTACTGCGCTGTTCTTGTAAAGAACGTGAACGGAACACACGTAAACTTCGTCCTCTACAGCGACAACTTCGGTGAGAACTGGACTGTCCTTGGCGGTGGCGAGATTTCACCTATCCCAAGCGGCGGCGACGAGCCAAAGGCCGACGAGTTGCCCGACGGTTCTGTAATCATCAGTTCACGTACATCAGGCGGACGTATCTACAACATCTTCTCATACACCGACAGCGAGAAAGCCGAGGGTTCTTGGGGCACTGCAAAATACTCGAACTCAGGCAACAACGGTACAATTGCCGTCAACAACTCAACCAACGGTGAGATTCTGTTCGTTCCTGCAAGACGCACAGAGGACAATAAAAAGGTTTACCTTGCATTGCAGTCAGTGCCTTTCGGCTCGGGCCGCGCGAATGTAGGTATCTACTACAAGGAGCTTGAGTCACTCGCTGACTTTGTATCTCCCGAGGCTATTGCTGCCGATTGGGACGGCCGTCACCAGTCGAGCTACCTCTCGGGTGCATACTCGACAATGACATTGCAGCACGACAACAACATCGGTTTCCTCTATGAGGAGGATACATACGGCACAAGCGGTGGCGGTTACACAATCGTTTACAAGAACTACAGCATTGAGTATATCACCGACAGCGCATATATCTATGATGCCGATGTTGACCACCACGCAATAGTTGCGGCCGGCATCGACTCAAAGATTGCTGCATTTGACACAGAGCTTCCGGCTTATGTGGGAACAGTGGAGAGCGAAGCACTTGAGACTGTGACAGGGCTTATCGATACATACAAGGCAACTCCATCATACGGGACATACGAGGCTATCAACGCTGCAATTGCAAATATGCCACGTCTTGAAGTTGAGGCAGGCAAGTGGTATCGCATACGCAACTCACACCGCAGCAATGCCACACTCTATCTGAACCCCGAGGCAAGCCGCATCTCGACAGCCGCATCAAACGTAAACAATGCAAACCAGCTGTTCACATTCTTGCCAACAGGCAACGACAAGGAGTTCTACCTCTACAACGGCAACTACCAGTATATGCTTGGCCCTCTTGGCAACAACGAGACACAGCCAATTGTGACAACAGACAACGCAACTGCCGGAAAGTGGAAGATTGAGAGCACAACAACAGGCTTGAGCTCAATCATCTGTCAGAACAAGACAGGTGGCAACACAGGTCTTCACCTTGCAGGTGACAATGTGCGCCTTGTGCCCTGGACAAACAATGCCGACGCATCGCTGTGGTACATTGAGCCGGTAGAGGAATTCACATTGACAATCAACGAGTTCACAGCTGTATGTATGCCTTTTGTAATGACATTGCCCGAGGGCGTGATTGCCTACACAGCAGGCGAGGTGCAGACAGCCGATGGCGTTGAGTACATCCCATTGACCGAGTGTGGCACCGGTGTAATTGCAGCAGGCACTCCTGTTGTTTTGGCAGCAGAGAACGGTACATACAACATTGCTGTTGGCGGCGAGGCCGAGGCTCTTGAAGCCGTGAACCAGTTGCACGGCATTTTGAAGAGCGCATCTGTCAGCGGTTCAAACATCTACACACTGAACAACGGTGAATTTGCAAAACGTGAAGGTAGCAATGGCACAATTGCCGCGAATACAGCCTACTACACAGCCGACAGCAGCGCAGCAACACTCCCTGTAAAGAGAGGCGAAGCTACAGGCATTGAGAATGTAAAAGGCGAGAACGAACAGATTAAGTTCTATGACCTCAAAGGTAACCGCGTTGAAAAACCGGTGCGCGGAATTTATGTAACATCAGAAGGCAAGAAAATATTGGTTTACTGATTACTGAGCTATTATATATAATACAAGGTGTGCGTTCCGTGTGAACGCACACCTTTATTTGTAATAACACTTTGATAGATAGAAAAAAGGCTCTCCACAAGCATTAAATAAATTTAGCAAAACATCATATAAAGAATTAGAAAAATTTCTTTTATATTTGCACAAATTGGAGTATTGTGTTTTAATAAATTTTTATTAACTAACCATATTTTATTATGAAGAAATTTCTGACATTACTGCTTTGCGGATTACTGTCAGCTGCAACAATGTTCGCAGACGAGCCATTCCGCAACCACAGGTACGACTCATTCAAAGTACTTGAAACAAACAGTGAGAGCATTGTCTTCATTGGCAATAGTATCACCGATATGCACTGCTGGCCCGAGGCTTTCAAGACCTCAGACGGCAATTATCTGCCTATTGTGAACCGCGGAAACTCGGGTACATATTCAACCGAGCAGAGCGACAACCTTGAATCATACATCAATGGCAAGCCCAAGAAGGTGTTTATGATGATTGGTACAAACGACATCTCAACACGCGGACTGAATTTTACAGGCGAGCAGGTGTTACAGTACATAAAAAGTATGGTAGAGCGCATACAGCAACGTTCACCAGAGACCTGTATCTACCTATATTGTATTCTCAAGAGCGACTATGGCTACAGAGTAGAATCAACGTGGCTACACGCCAATGAACTTATAAAGGAGTATGTTGCAAAGGCAAACTCCGACAAGCTAAAATATGTAGACATCTATGATGAACTGGCCTGTGTTGCCGACGGCGGCGTATGGAGCTATGACAAGTTGCACCTCACCGCAGCCGCATACGAGATTTGGTGCCGTTCAATTTGTGAGCATCTTGCCGAGGGCGAGAACTACACCGTAAATGCAGTATATCCCGTAAACGCATCAACAGCACAGAACGACGGTGGTTTTGGCAGAACAACACACGGTATGCGTGCAACATACTTCAGCGCACTGCCCATCGGCAATGACGATGTTCTTGTGTTCGGCGATGAGTTCATAAAGAACGGTGAGTGGCAGGAGCTGCTCGGCAACCGCAATGTAAAGAACCGCGGTACAGGCTGGGGCTACGGTGGTGACATTGCCACAACAAGCAAGATTGTGGATGCCACATACGCAAACACCGGCGTGGAGAAGATGGATGCAAAGGCTATCTTCATCTACACAGGTACAGGCGACTGCAACGGCAACACCGATATTGAAACTGTAAAGAACAGCTACAAGGCCCTTGTAGACAAGGTGGCGCAGAAATCTCCTACATCAAAGATTTATCTTATGGCTCTTGCACCTACAAACAACGCCACAACAAACACATCGCGTATTGCAGCGTTGAACAACTATATGCAGAGCCTTGCAACAGACAACATACGCTATGTCGACACATACACTCCATTGCTCAACGGCAACGTTGCAAATACAAAATATTTCTACCCCGGCAACTATCTTGGAGGCTTGGGATATGTTGTGATGGCAAATGCAATGAAAGAGGCTTTGGCTACAGACTTCCCCACCGACACCTACACCGTAATCAGCGAGGCCGATGCCGAGGTGCGCTATGCACAGGCTACACTGCGTAACACCCTTTCACAGGTTATTGCACGTGGCTTGACAGCGGAACGTGGCGATGCTATGGGAATGTACGACACCGAAAAGATGAAGGTTTTTGACACAGAGGTGGCAAATGCATACACGCTGCTTGCAAAGGAGAGCATCACCGAGGCCGAAGTGCAAGAGATGAGTGCAAGACTCACGACAGTTCTTGCCGAGGCCATTTCAATGCCGAAAGCAAGCACTGCAACAGATGAATATTGGTACCAGATTACATCACTGCGCAGCCCTGACCTTTTCATCAGTGCCGAGGGCGAGGCTACAGGCGTTGTCGGCAAGGACAACACCGGTACATCGGCTGTCTCAATGTGGAAGTTCGTAGACCGTGGCGACAACACCTTCGACATCGTCAACCGCCAGTATGGTTCATACCTGAGCCCTGTTGCAACATTCAACACACAGATTACAACAACAAAGTCAAAGCCTGCAAACGGTTGGACCATAAGCTATGCGAGTACACCAACATACTACATAATATCATCGGGCGAGGTGCAGTTGAACCAGACCGGCAGCGGACAGAGCTACAAGCTCTACAACTGGAGCGGCAGTTCACCATTGGGCAATGACCGTGGTGACACCGGTTGCCAGCTTTCAATTGCCGAAGCTGCCGAGCTGGAGGAGCTTCCTTCAGCACTCACATACACGGTAGACAAGAGCAACGGTAATCTTTACCGTGGCACATCGGTCAACCAGAACTGGAACAGCGTATGGAAGAGCAATGCTGCTCCACAGTTGCAGTTCGGCTGCGGCACAATCAACAATATGAACTGGAGTGGCAACAACGTACAGCTGATGACAGGTACGGCAGGCAGTGCCACCTATGCCATCACCCCACCTGCAGGATATGTAATAACAGAGTACATCTTTACATTTGCCAACAACGGACACAACACCGGCCTTGCCCTTACAATGGACAATGGCAAAGCATACACCACATCAACCACCGCACAGACCATCAGCGCAAAGGCACAGAAGGCAAGCAGCGTATCATTCACACTTGCCGGTGGCAACGGAAACGGTGTTGTATTGACCGACTTCACTGTAAAAATAAAGGAGGACAAGATTGAGGCACCATCCATCAGCACCGAGGGTGATGTACACTGGTACTACATTGCCAGTGCATCGACAAAAGCATACTGCGCCGACAAGGTTATCTACTATGACAACGAAATGGAGAAGCTGCGCTTTGCCGACAAGGCATTCAGCGCCGACCGCATTTGGAGCTTCTGGGAAAAGAACGGCAAACTTGCTATCAAGAACTACAAGGGTGAGTACTTCGGCACAGCCGGTGCGGGCACAGGTGGCTCGACATCGTTCGGCGTCGTGAGCGAGCCAAACTACATCTACACAATCCAGAGCGCATTCAATTTCTTCACCATCAAGGACAACGCTGTCGAGTTGCACGCACAGGAGGCAAACTCAGTGATTGTACGTTGGAGTGCCGAGGCCGGCGGCGCATCGCTATGGCGTTTCGACGAGGTTGACGTAACAAACGCACTTGCCGAGTTCTATTCATCGAGAGTGGTACAAGGCAAGGTGAGTACAGGTATCGGCAATACAAACCAGCCAATCGTGCGCTCAACAATACGCATCAGCGGACTTGAGGGTGATGTTGAATTCCAGGGCGTAAAGGGTTCTTTCGCCGGAACAAACAAGGAGGACATCACAAACATCAAGGCATATTTTGCAACCAACTCACGCGAGTTGTTCGTTGACCCGGAGAAGAAGATGACTTGGCGCGAGGAGAACGGTGAGCAGTTCGGAGAGGCTGTAACGCTTGCTGCCGACGGAACATTTACAATCACCGGCAACAAGACCCTTGCCCCCGGCGACCACTATCTGTGGATTACATACGACATTGCCGAGAGTGCCAAAGAGGGCAACACTGTCGATGCAAGCATTGCTGCATATACGATAGATGGCAAGCAGGTTGCAGAGGAGAACGGCAACCCCGCACACAGTGTGACAATATTCCTGTCCGAGGGTGCTGTGCTTATGCCAATGGACAAGGGCTCACTCTACTACCGCATACCGGCCATCACCGTGACAAAGGACGGCAAGCGTCTTGTGACACTTACCGATGACCGCAAGCAGCACAACAGCGACCTGCCAAGCCACTGCTACCTTGTTGCACAGTATTCCGAGGATAATGGAAAGAGCTGGAGCGACCCAGTAACAGTTGCCGGAACAGCTGAGACCGGTGGCAACTACGGCCACGGCGACGCCTCTATCGTCACCAACCGCGACAACGGCGAGATTGTAGGTATTATGACAAGTGCCGGAACATACGGTCACGGTTTCTTTGCCGGAACAGCGGCAGAGCCTCCACGTTGGAAGACAATCACCAGCCGCGATGGTGGCTTGACCTGGGAAGCACCGGTTGACCACACCGATGACCTCTTTGGTGCAAACTGCTCTAACCCCAACACACAGACTTGGAAGAGCGGTTTCTCGGGTTCGGGTGCAGCGCTACAGAAACGCGACGGAACACTTGTTTCAAGTTTCGTAAACCGCCAGGCCGATGACAGCCAGCACTTCTATTTCTTTATGAGCAAGGACGGCGGACAGAACTGGTACGTGAGCGGAACAAGCGGCACAAGCAGTGCCGACGAGCCAAAGACACTCGAGCGCAACAATGGCGACCTTGCCATCAGCGTACGTGCAGGCGGCTACAACTACTACAACTACACATCAAACGATGGCGAGACCTGGCATTTGCCTTCACAGACACGCTTCAACAGCGGTATCTCGGGCAACGCCTGCGACGGCGAGTATATGGTATGGTGTTCTACTGTTGAGGGCAACCCCTGGAATATAGCTTTCCAGACATTGCCAAACAGCGGCAGCCGCCAGAATGTGAGCATCGCACTCTCAACCGACGAAGGTGCGACATTCGGCACTCCAAAGACCATCTGCCCAACAGGCTCGGCATATAGCGCTGCAGTTGTGCTCCCCGATGGAACACTTGGCGTATATTACGAGGAGAATGGCGTGTTCGGCGGTTACACAATGCGTTTTGTACGTTTCTCACTCGACTGGGCAAGCAACGGAACATACAAGTTCACAGACGATGCACCGTTCTACCCAATCAAGTCGACCAACCCGACTGCTATCGAGGAGGTGGAAAGTGAAAACGGAAAGATTAAGGCTATTTACGATTTGCAGGGCCGTCGCGTTACCGACCCCAGAAAGGGTTTATACATCATTGACGGCAAGAAAATAATGTTCAAGTAAACAACACATCAACAAACGACCGGTGAATGCCCTCATTGGCGTTCATCGGTCGTTTGTTACACATCAATTATCTCAACTATATGAAAAAGAAGATTTATATGCTTTCCATCATATTATTGATGGTATCTATTACAACAGCGTGCACACCCGAGAATGATTTACCCGGCAATGAACAACCGCCAACATACGAAAACAGGGGCGAGATACAACTTCCAATGAGCATTTTCCTCAATAATATCCCGGCCGAGTATGCAGCCTTTAAGAACCTTTGGCAAATGCCATCTCACAACGGGAAAATGCCCTTGCACTGGAGTTGGGTAACCCCGACATTAAATTAGGATTTCGCAAGACTGCATACCTGTACCCCAGTACAGACGTTGACGGCAATCCCATCACTCTCTCGGCTATAGCTTTCTGGTTGGGCTACTTCGACAATGGAGTCTGGAATGACCTCAAGCCCGACAATATCTGTCTGATGGAACACTACACCATCACAAGTGATGCCGAAGCGCCCAGCAACACTTACCCACTTGAAATGTTCATCACCGGTAATACTCTGACCATAATGCCCGACTATATTGGCTATGGCATAACCAAGGAGTTACCACACCCATACCTCAACCACGACGTATGCGCAATAAACTCAATTGATGCACTGACAGCAGGATATGCCCTCTTCAACGACAGGAACCGACACGGGATGTCCGACGGTTGGAAACTCTATCTTGCAGGTGCCTCACAGGGTGCAAGCAATGCCATTGCCATACACAAGTATCTGGACACACACCCGGAGCTCGCTACAAAATGGAACTTCGCATCATCCAACTGTTCATCCGGCCCATATAACCCTGTAGCAACCATTGACAAGTATCTTGCCGACGGCAAAGTCGTATACCCTGTTGTTTTCCCATTGGTTATGAAGAATATGTTCGACTCATACCCCGAGATTATGGACGGATTCACCGAGGAGATGGCCTACTCTCAGAACTACCTCACCGTTAAATCAGAGATTGACAATATGCTTGCAGGCAAACAGCACAACACGGATGCTATCAACAAAGTGTTTATGGATAAAGTCAGAACAACTGTCGACTCGACACTTGCCGACAACGAGATATACCTGACTGATATTCTAAGCCCAGAGATATTGGACAAGGAATCCCCAATCTGCAAAGCGCTCTATCAGTGCCTAGAGAAGAACGACTTGACCAAAGGTTGGACCCCCATCCATCCAATGAAACTTCACTATTCATCGCAGGATATGGTTGTTCCACAAGAGAACAGTTTCGCAATCCTTGAAGCCTTTGGAAACAACATTGTAACCTTGGAACAGTCATCTATCCCGGCCGACCACACTACCACCTGCAGCCTGTGGATGGTAGAGCTGTTCAGCAAAGGGTTCTGACAACGCACAAGATAAAGGCTTGATATAACGTTTTAAAAAGAGCAATGCGCGCATTGCTCTTTTTAAAACGTTATATACCTCACTATTTGCCACATCGGCAAATTATTGTAAATTCGCAAAAAATCCTGAACAATAATGAAAAAAACGAACAATTACATTCTGTCTGCATTACGCAAATGGCAAAAGAGCAATCTGATGATACGTATTCTTACAGGTGTCATCATTGGAGCTACACTCGCATTGATATACCCTAAAATAAGCGGCATCACCTTCTTGGGCACTCTGTTCGTAGGCGCTTTGAAGGCTGTAGCACCAGTATTGGTATTCATTTTGGTAACGTCATCCATTTCAAAGGCGCAAGAAGGGTTAGGCAACAAGTTCCGCAAGATTATCTTCCTATATATGATGTCTACATTCATTGCAGCGGTAATAGCAGTGTTTGCCGGCAGGATATTCCCTATAAATATCACATTATCAGATATTGCAGGCGCGGACAATGCCACTCCCGGAGCATTGGGCGGGGTGTTCCGTAACATTGTCAACGAAGTGGTGAGCAACCCTGTCAAGGCTATTATGAATGCCAACTACCTTAGCATTCTCTTTTGGGCTACCATTACAGGACTTTCGTTGAAAAAACTTGCAAACGAGAGCACCATACGCACCATACACGACTTTGCAGAATCTGTTTCATTAGTTGTAAAATGGATTATCCAATGTGCCCCTCTCGGAATTATGGGACTTGTATATGGAGCCGTTTCGGAAAGCGGACTGGAAGTCTTCACCACCTATGGCAAGCTTTTGTTGCTGCTTGTGGGGTGTATGTTGACTGTATCGCTGATCGTCAACCCTATCATAGTTGCCGTACTTATCAAGCGCAATCCCTATCCGCTGTTGTGGCAATGCCTTAAAGAAAGTGCTGTGAGCGCATTCTTCACCCGTTCATCAGCCGCCAACATCCCGATAAATATGAACCTTTGCAAACGAATGGGCGTTGACGAGGATTTCTATTCCGTAAGCATACCACTGGGTAGCACCATCAATATGAACGGTGCCGCCATCACCATCACAGTGATGACAATGGCAACTTGCCACACAATGGGTATAGTCCCTTCGTTGGGAAGTGCCTTGCTTCTCAGTATTATTGCGACACTTGCAGCCTGTGGAGCTTCGGGTGTGGCCGGTGGCTCGCTTCTGCTCATACCTATGGCCTGCTCACTATTCGGCATAAGCAACGACATTGCTATGCAGGTTGTTGCAGTGGGTTTCATCATCGGTATGATACAGGACTCTTTTGAAACAGCACTGAACTCAAGTGGCGATGCCTTTTTCACCATTGCAGCCGATATGCAGGAACGTATCAAGCCACAAAACAGCAAAAAATGATGCATATCACACAGGAACAGCGATAATAACCGGCATAATAACAATAAAAAAAACGGATAACTATGAGAAAGAGTCTCTTGATGCTTTTGCTTGTACTGCCATTGCTTGCTGCAGCACAGGAAAAAATCAAGGTTGCCTGCATCGGTAACAGTGTTACATACGGCTATGGACACAAAGAGCCGGCAAAAACATCGTACCCGACACAGTTGCAGCAACTGCTTGGAGAAGGCTACGAGGTACGCAATTTCGGACATTCAGGAGCAACACTCTTGAGCAAGGGACACCGCCCTTACATCAACCTGCCCGAGTACAAGGCCGCGCTTGAGTTCGCACCCGACATTGCCATCATACATTTGGGACTTAACGACACCGACCCGCGCAACTGGCCAAACTACCGCGATGAGTTCTATGGCGACTACATAAACATCATTGAAGCCTTGCGCAATGCAAATCCTGAAGTAGAGGTTTATGTTTGCCGTATGACACCTATATTCCATTGGCACCGCCGTTTCAAAAGCGGCACACGCGACTGGTATCACCAAATTCAGGAGTTGATACCGACTATTGCCGAATATGGCAAGTTCGAAGTCATTGACTTGAGCCGTTACCTCTACAACCGCCCCGACCTGATGCCCGATGCACTGCACCCCGACGCAGAGGGAGCCGGCATCATTGCCAGACAGGTATACTCAGCAATCACCGATGACTTTGGCGGTTTGTCAATTCCGGCAATTTATAGTGACAATATGGTGATACAACGCGACAAGCCATTCGTTGTAAAAGGTACGGCAAATGCAGGTGACGAGGTTACGGTAAAACTCGGCAAACAAAAAATAAAAGCCTGTACAAACGAATGGGGCGAATGGCAAGTATCATTTGCGCCAATGAAAGCCGACGGAAAAAACTACACTATGACCGTTGAATGCGGTAAAGAGAAAATCACATACAGCAATATTGTTGTAGGTGAGGTATGGCTCTGTTCGGGACAATCGAATATGGCATTTATGGTAAAGGAAAGCTCACACATAGAGCAGAGCCTTGCCAATGTTGAGGGCAAGGATATACGCCTTTATGATATGAAGCCACGTGTTATCACAAACAATATTGAATGGGATTCGCTCGACCTTGTGAAACTGAATAACCACGACTACTATTTGCCTACAAGCTGGCAGTTGCAGAACAAACAGAACGTGAACGACTTTTCGGCTGTCGCCTATCACTTTGGCGCGATGCTTGCCGACTCGCTTGGTGTTCCCGTCGGACTGATATGCAATGCTGTTGGCGGTGCGCCGGCCGAGGCATTCATCGACCGCAAGACACTGGAGTTCCACCCCGTTCTTGTTGACATATTATATAATTGGAGAAGCAATGATATGATACAGGATTGGTGTCGCGGACGTGCAAGCAAGAACATTGCCAAGAGCACCAACAACTTGCAGCGCCACCCTTACGAGCCTTGCTACCTCTATGAAACAGGAATAATGCCCATAGCCCACTACCCCATAAAGGGTGCAATATGGTATCAGGGTGAGTCGAACGCACACAATGTGGAGTTGCACGAGGTTATATTCCCCACACTCATTGACAGCTGGCGCAGAACGTGGAAGAACCCCGATATGCCATTCTACTTTGTCCAATTGTCGAGTATCAACCGCCCGTCGTGGCCACACTTCCGCGACTCGCAGCGCCGTATGGCTACAGAAATACCCAACTGCGATTATGCGGTGTCGAGCGACAAGGGACACCCTACAGACGTACACCCCAAAGAGAAAGCCCCAGTAGGTGAACGCCTGGCACGCCTGGCCCTGAACCAGACATACGGAATGGGAAATGTAGCACAACACGGCCCTGCCCCGGTGAGTGCAAAGGAGATAAAAGGCAAGATTATAATTGAGTTCAATGATGCAAAAGAGCTTAGGACAAGTGACGGAAATGCCCTGCGTGGGTTTGAAGTTGGCGGCACAGTCGGAACAATGAATGCTGTGCCAAGCGAAAACATCAAGTTCAACGGCAACCGCATAATCATTGAGGGATACAGCAATGCACGTCGCGTACGCTATGCCTGGAAGCCCTACACTGATGCAAATCTTGTAAATGAGACAGACTTGCCGGCAAGCACGTTTGAGTTATACATCGAATGAAAAAAGGCGCAAATTGCGCCTTTTTTCATTCGATCTGTATCTAATATCATTTATTTTATCACTCCAAGCTCCTTGCCTACTTTTATGAAAGCCGCAATTGCCTTGTCAAGGTGCTCCTGCTCGTGAGCGGCAGAGAGCTGCACACGGATGCGTGCCTCGCCTTTTGGAACAACAGGATAGTAGAAACCTGTAACAAAGATACCCTCTTGAGCCATCTTCTGTGCGAATACCTGTGACAACGGTGCATCGTAGAGCATAACGGCACAGATAGCCGACTGGGTGGGCTTGATATCAAAACCTGCTGCCAACATTTTGTCGCGGAAGTAGTTCACGTTGTTCTGCAGCTTGGTGTGCAGTTCGTCACTCTCGGCAAGCATCTTGAACACCTCTATTGAAGCACCCACAACCGATGGTGGCAATGAGTTGGAGAAGAGGTATGGACGTGAACGCTGGCGCAGCATATCAATAATCTCTTTGCGGCCTGTGGTGAAACCACCCACTGCGCCACCGAAAGCCTTACCCAATGTTCCGGTGAAGATATCGATGCGGCCATAGCAATCGAACTGCTCGGCTACACCGTGACCGGTAGCACCAACCACTCCTGCAGAGTGTGACTCGTCGACCATAACAAGCGCATTGTACTTCTCGGCAAGGTCGCAGATTTTATCCATTGGAGCAACATTGCCGTCCATTGAGAAGACACCGTCGGTAACGATTATGCGATAACGCTGTGCCTGTGCCTCTTGCAGACAACGCTCCAGGTCGGCCATATCGGCATTTGCATAACGATAGCGCTGTGCCTTGCAAAGACGCACGCCGTCAATGATTGAAGCGTGGTTCAAGGAGTCGGAGATTATGGCATCTTCGGCTGTGAACAATGGTTCGAACAAACCGCCGTTGGCATCGAAACAGGCTGCATAGAGGATTGTATCCTCGGTCTTGAAGTAATCGGCAATGGCCTTTTCAAGTGTCTTGTGATAATCCTGTGTTCCACAGATGAAGCGCACCGACGACATACCAAAGCCACGTGCCTCCATAGCCTCCTGCGCAGCCTTCATCAGGCGCGGGTTATTCGACAGTCCCAAATAGTTGTTCGCGCAGAAGTTGAGTGCCTTTGAACCATCCTCGAGTGTTATCTCGGCAAACTGCTGCGATGCAATGTTACGCTCTCTCTTGTAAAGACCGGCTGCATCAATGGCAGCAAGCTCGTCTTTAAGGTGTTGCTGGAATTTTCCGTACATATCTATATATTTTTAGTTGACATCCCAATGTGAATACTACCTACAAAAGTATATTTTTTGATTTGAATTTCATATCTGCAACAAGAAAATATTTTCCCGGTGAACGCAACAAAAGCTATTTAAAACAATTTAAAATTTGCCAATTTATGATATTTTTAATAAAAAATTGTACCTTTGGAGCTGTTTTGGAAGACTATTTCAACACTGAACAATAGCAAAAAAGTACAAATTATGTTGATTAACATTCTACTACTGATATTTTATCTTGTAGCCCCGGCCGGCATTCTGTTCATTTGTCGCAAGATAAAATTTTTCAACAAGATTGGCCCCGTGCTGACACTTTACCTGTTAGGTGTAATCGTTGCCAACATTGGCATTCTGCCCACAGAACAGGTGGCACACGACAAGGTGTTCAAATTTATGGAATCCATTTCAGAGGTTCTCATCCCATTGGCATTGCCAATGCTGCTTTTCGGCTGTAATTTCAAGAAATTCTCATTAGGAAAGTCAATGGGTGCTTTGGCAGCAGGAGTATTATCTGTTGCAGCATTTGTGTTCATCGGTTATCTGATATTCAAAGGCAACCTTGGCGAAGAGGGCAAAAAGATGGGCGCTGCACTCACCGGACAGTATCTTGGCGGTGCTGCAAACCTTGCCGCCATAAAGCAGATGCTTGGCCTGAGCACCGAGAATTTTGTAATACTATCAACCTGCAACCTCATAGTGTCGTTCTTCTATCTGATGTTCCTGATGGGTGGCGGCGTGAAATTGGCACGCAAATTCGTGGGCAAAAAAGGAGGTATGGAGCAGAATGTGAACATTGAGGAGTACACCGACGAGAACCCCTACAAGGAGTTCGGAAAGAAAAAGAGCATCATACAGCTTGGAAAAGTGCTGTTGTCATCCGTCATTGTTATGGGAATTTCTGTCTGTATCGGCACGTATGCCGGAGGCGGAAAAATATCTATGGTAGCACTCATTCTGTCAATCACCACCCTGTCGTTGCTGCTCACAAGCTGGAAAGAGGTTCGCACGTGGGACAAGAGCTACGATGCCGGTATGTACCTGATTTATATATTCTGTCTTGTGATGGCAACAATGGCCGACCTGAGCAGCATCAACTGGGAACAGAGCCTATATATACTTCTATATCAAGCAATCATCATCTTTGGTTCACTGTTCCTTACTGTTCTTTTTGCAAAAATATTCCGCATAGATGCCGATACTGCCGTAATAACATCGGACACACTCATCAATTCGCCCATTTGCGTGCCTATGATTGCTGCAACAATGAAAAACAAAGACGTCATTGTAACAGGCATCACCAATGGCCTTATGGGCTATGCTATCGGCAACTACATAGGTTTTTTAATGTTCCACTTGTTTGAATTGTTTTAATAATTTTTTATAACTTTTTATCACAAAAAATTTGTAGCTAATACAAATTTAGCTGTAACTTTGAAAAACGAAAAGAATAAGAAACGAGATAATAGAAACAAAATCATATTGCCCTATGAAGAATGTATTGGTTATCGGCTCAACCGGACAGATTGGTTCGGAGCTCACAATGAAACTACGAAATATGATTCCTGACGGAAATATCGTAGCCGGCTACATACCGGGTGCCGAGCCTAAGGGAATTCTGCTTGAGAGCGGCCCTGCCGAAGAGGCTAATGTAAAGAACGCCCAGCAGCTTGCCGACATTGTTGAAAAGTACAAGATTGACACCATATACAACCTTGCAGCGCTGCTGTCGGCCGTTGCCGAGTCAAAGCCACTGCTGGCCTGGGACATACAGATGAACGGCCTCATCAACATTCTTGAGATTGCACGCGAAAAGAAGTGCGCAGTGTTCACTCCCAGTTCAATAGGTTCATTCGGCCCCAACACTCCACGCGACAACACTCCACAGGACACCATCCAACGCCCAAAGACAATGTACGGCGTGACAAAGGTGGCAACAGAGTTGCTCAGCGACTACTATTATACAAAGTATGGCGTTGACACCCGTGCGGTGCGCTTCCCCGGACTCATCTCAAACGTGACACTCCCCGGTGGCGGAACAACAGACTATGCTGTGGAGATTTACTATGCAGCGGTGAAAGGCGAGGATTTTGCCTGCCCCATACAGGCCGGCACATTTATGGATATGATGTATATGCCCGATGCACTGAAAGCAGCCGTGGATATTATGAATGCCGACCCGTCGCGTCTCATACACCGCAACGCATTCAATGTGGCATCAATGAGTTTCGACCCCGAAATCATCAAAGCATCAATCCGGAAATATATCCCGGACTTCAAGATGCACTACGAGTTCGACCCCGTGCGCCAGGCCATTGCAGACTCTTGGCCAAACAATATGGACGACAGTTGTGCACGCGCCGAGTGGGATTGGAAACCAAGCTACGACCTTGACACGATGACGCAGGATATGATTAAGACCCTGCGTGAACGTTTCAACAAGTAAACACACCATAAAAAAGAAATAACAGGTTGCCGGCAATAAAAGCGAGCAACCTGTTTGTTTACATACATACAATGCCACAGGAGCAATGAACAACGATATAGACATTTTCACACCCGGGAGTGATGAAGAACTGTCACTCCCATTGAGCGAGAACAGGGTTGCTGCGGGCTTTCCCTCCCCGGCCGAGGAGTTTGGCGGGGTGAGCCTCGACCTGAACCGCGAACTGATAAAGAACCCTGCCTCCACCTTCTATGCACGTGTCAGCGGCCTGTCGATGGTGGACGAGGGCATCAATGACGGCGACCTGCTTGTCATAGACAAAAGCATTGAGCCACACCACCATTGCCTTGCAGTGTGTTACATAGACGGAGAGTTCACCCTCAAGAGGTTTGAGAAACACAAGGAGTATGGCCTGCTCATACCTGCCAACAAAGACTTCAAGCCGATAAAAGTAACAGCCGACAACGATTTCTGCATTTGGGGCGTTGTCACATACATCATAAAAAAAGTGTAACGGACAAACACCCCCACACACCGATGCTGCGATGATTGGACTTTGTGATTGCAATAATTTCTTCGTTTCGTGCGAGAGGGTTTTCAACCCGTCGCTCAACGGCATACCCGTTGTTGTGCTGAGCAACAACGACGGTTGCGTTGTCTCACGCAGCAACGAAGCCAAGGCACTGGGCATAAAGATGGGGCAGCCACTGTTTCAGATACGCGATTTTGCCAAGCGCAACAACGTCGCCATCTGTTCGAGCAACCACCACCTCTATGGCGATATGTCGCAACGCGTAATGACGACCCTGAGACAGAACATTGAAGAGATTGAAATATATTCCATTGACGAAGCTTTCCTTTTGCTCGACGACCAGCCGATAGAAAAACTGAAACTGTTTGGAGAGGAGCTCGCACGCATCGTCAGGCGCAACACCGGCATACCGGTGAGCATTGGAATGTCACACACAAAGACACTGGCAAAAGTCGCCGCAAAGCTATGCAAGCAATATCCCAAGCTGAACAGCGCCTGCCTGATGCATCGCAACGAGGATATAGAAAAGGTGCTCGGGAACTACCCCGTGGAGGACATTTGGGGCATTGGCCGCCGCCACGGCAAGATGCTAAAGGAGTGCCACATAAAAACAGCGGCGCAGTTTGCAGCTCTGGGCAAGGAGTGGATTGAGAACAGGATGGGAATTACAGGCCTCAGGACCTGGCAGGAACTGCACGGAACACCCTGCATCGATTTCACACAAGAGAGCAGCAACCGGCAGTCGATAATGGTATCACGTTCATTCTCACAGGAACTATATGATATCACCGCACTGCACGACACCATAACCACCTTTGCGGGCATAGCAGCCGAGAAACTGCGCAAGCAGAACTGCGTGGCACAAGAACTGCAAGTATTCATAACAACAAACCGCTTTCACAAGGGAGAGCCGCAGCATTATGAATGTGGCACGGTAAAGTTCGACACTGCCACAAACAGCACACTGGAGATTGTAAAAGCAGCCACTGCCGAGCTGCACAAGATATACAGGCGTGGATTCGGATACAAGAAGAGTGGCGTGCGCCTTGGCCACATCACACCCGCCACGGCCGTGCAAAGCACACTTTTCGACACCATTGACCGCACAAAACACAAAGCGCTTATGCAGGCAATAGACCACATAAACGACAGCTACGGGCGCGAAAGCATAAAACTCGTTTCGCACGGCACAATAACCGACCACACCAACCGCGAGCACCTCTCACCACAGTACACCACACGCTGGGAGGACATTTTGGTTGTCAAAGTATAATTATACCAAAACAGCAACTTTCTCTTTCATAAACGGATTTACTTTTGATGTAAATTTAAAATTTGTTATTATGAAGGACTTAAACAACCAGGAATTCTTTTTTGCAAACACACAAGAAGAAGCTGAAAAAGAGAAAGAAAAACGCACAGCCTTGCACACTATTTTTCCCATTTTAATGGGTGGTAAAGAAGATAAGACAAAGTATGTGATTCGCAATGACATCGAGAAAAAAGCTCAAACAGAGATATCGCCAATTGTGACAAGTAGTCAAAATACGACAATTTCGATGAATTCTAATGCAAAAAAAGCAACACCTCCATTTGAAAATTCCGAAATTGATTTTAACTTTGACCCGTGGCTACGTGAAAAGACGCTCGACCGTATGCGTGTAGTCAAATACCCCAAGTTGTCCGGTGAAACGGGAACTGACGTCTATCCCCGCGCCGACTATCGCAGCAAGGAGGAAATCGACTACATCAGCAAGAGGAAGTTCGACTCAATCATTGACAAGAACCTCGGGCACGAAGGAGGGTATGTAAACAACAGGAACGACAGAGGAGGCGAGACAAAGTTTGGAATAACCAAGACCTTTTTGGAGGAGTACAAATATGCCTTGCCCGGTGGTAAAACCATTCCCATAAAAGACCTCACGGTAGACGATGCAAAAATGTTGTACAAGGCAATGTGGGACAGATACAACCTTGGCTACATAAGAGACAGGAATTTGGCATACGTCGTCTTCGACTATATGATAAACAGCTATGCAAGGAGTGCTGCAAAAAGGATACAGAATATACTCAACACCAGAGGTGCTTCACTGAAAGTAGATGGACACATTGGTGAAAAAAGCCTCAATGCAATACACGACAGCGATAGCCGGTGGCTGATAGATGAAATTTTAAAAAACAGACATCACCATTATCGGGAGCAAGTCAAAGGAAGCCCTACACAACTTGAATTTTACACAGGTTGGATGAACCGCCTGAACAAAATAGCAGAGACCGTTGGAAGCAACCTTCGTTTCTCAACAAAATTTTAAAGACATCTTTTGAATTATGACAAAGGCATTTGTTCTACTTCTTGTTTTGACAACAGCGCTGAAAGGATTTTACATTGAGCCACAAAAGGACGGCAAAGAGAGTTTGTCGCCATTTGTCGGAGTTTGGGATTGGAAAACAGAAAGTAGTAGTTTTTCTGTACGAATTGGAGAAAGAAACGACTCGTTGCTGTTCACTATGGGAGGAGTGTTTTATAGCGGAAACAGAATACACAGCTCTGAATGGGACGAAGAAAACAAAGCTTTGCAAATGATACGCATCAAAAAGCAGAAAGGTAGAATTATAAAAACCAAGATAAGCGAAGGGATAAGCAGTTGGATATACAATGAAAATAGAGCGAACAACTACAATGACATCTCATTTGAATTGCTGAACGACTCAACAATGCGGTTTACCCTTGATGACTCAAGAAGTTACTGGCCGGACACTGCAATAATGCTTCGTAGGGATTACACAAACACGGATTTCTCGGACCAAACATACGAACATATTTACAAAGGTAAATAAGACACAACAGGTTGACTAAAAAGGAGCTTTTGTCGTTACGTCTGGAGCCTTCACAAGCCTAAAACAGTTCTTTTTATTCAAACCTCAACAGCAAGAGGGTGCCCCAAAATAAAAATGGGGCACCCTCTTGCTGTTTTCAACGCACAAAATATCAAAAGTTTTTCACTCTATAAATCTATTTTAACAAATATATTTATATCTTTGTGGTTAACGTGTGAAGTAGACTACATCTACAACTGGAAAACATATAACAATAACTATAAAAACAACACACTATGTCAATCAATCAATTGAAAAAATGCTTTGTATTGACCGCCGTGGCGCTGTTGTGCGCTTTCGGCAGCAATGCACAAGAGACATTTGAGAAAGGCAAGCTGTATCACATCTATGGTGCAGGAGAAAAGGAGAACCTTGTTGCCGAAAAAATGGGAGAAATGGCAGGATTTGCCAACTATGACAAGGAAGACCCTTCCGTCTATTGGAAGATTTCGGAGCTGTCGGGCAGCTGGCGCATCATCAACCCTGTAACAAACAACGCCTTGCGCGTTAACGGCAACCTTGTAGAGGTTGGTGAGAACAACGGCTCGGACGAGGCACAGTTGTGGAAGTTCGAGAACGGCCTGCTCATTCCCGCAAACAGCCCCACTCTTGCTGTAGCAAAAGGCAAAGGCGGCACACTCATCGTGATAAAGAGAGAGAAAGCCGAGAGTATGCGTGCTGCAAAATTCAAGATTGAAGCTTCACAGGTAGCCGGTTTCGACGACGACCTCACATACCAGATAAGCCCGGCAAACACCCCCGGCAAGGTGCTCGGTAACGGCGATTCGGGCGAGAACAACGCACACATTGTATGCGAGGACACCGTGAGCGGCAACAGAGGACAATACTGGAACATAAAGACAATCGACCTGTTCACATTCGCTGTAGAAAACGCTTTCTACGGCATCCACTTCGACGATGGCGGTGACAATGCAAAAATCAATTACCTGCTCCAGTGGCCGGCAAAAGCCGGTGAGTGGAACAATGCGAAATTCCACTTTGAGCCTGTTAAAAAGCAGCAGAACATCTACCTCATCACATCAGCCGGCAAAGAGGGCACAATGTACGCACTCAAGGAGGGTCGTATGATGCTCGTCGAGAAGAACCCTGCCGACTCGGCTGCCTGGTTCACCATAACACAGGTTGAGAAACCAAAAATCAACTCTCCACACTGGGAGGATGAGACAATGTTCGCCGAGAACAAAGAGCGCGGCGTGGCAACATATATGCCATACGACAACGTGAGCAAGATGCTTGCCGACAAGGAGTACTACGCAACACCTTGGACCGAGCCCGTGAACAACCGTTATATGAGCCTCAACGGCACCTGGAAATTCAACCTTGTGAGCGAGCCTTCAGAGCGCCCACTCAACTTCTTCGAGCAGAGCTTTGACGCAAGCAACTGGGACGAAATTCCCGTTCCATCAAACTGGGAGATGTTGGGATATGACAAGCCCATCTATAACAATGTTGAATACCCGCACGCTAACACACCACCGTTCATCAAGGCACGCCCCGGCTTCAACGATAACGGCAGTAACTACGGCATCAACCCTGTAGGCTCATACATCCGTACATTCGAAGTCCCCGAAGATTGGGATGGCCGCCGCACATTCATCCACTTTGGTGGCATTTACTCGGCTGCTTTTGTATGGCTCAACGGTGAATATGTCGGCTACACACAGTGTGCAAACAACGTTACCGAGTTTGACATCACCAACTATATGAAGAAAGGTGAGAACAGACTGGCCGTTCAGGTGTTCCGTTGGAGCGACGGCTCATACCTTGAGTGTCAGGATATGTTCAGAATGAGCGGTATCTTCCGCGATGTATACCTCTACAACGTTCCAAAGACAGCCGTTCGCGACCACTACATCACAAGCAAAATCTCAGCCGACCACTTCAGCGCCGAGATGAACATCAACTTCGAGATTGACAACAGAGACTTCATCCCCGGAGTAAAGACAGTAAAGGCCGAGGTATATGACCCAAGCGGTGAACTTGTTGCCGAGGAGTCGGCAGTTGTGAACACAGCTGCAAAGATTGCATCACCAAGCGGCAACATCAAACTCGAGGTATTCAACCTCAAGTTGTGGAGCGCCGAGAAGCCAAACCTCTACACCGTACGCATCATTCAGTACGACGAGGACGAGAATGAAGAGATGGCGTTCTCTACAAAATATGGTTTCCGCGACATCGTCATCAAGAACTCACTTGTATACATCAACGGACAGAGAGTGTTCTTCAAGGGCGTCAACCGCCACGACACACACCCCGTATATGGCCGTGCCGTCACAACAGAGTCTATGTTGCAGGACATTATGCTGATGAAGCAGAACAACATCAACACCATACGCACAAGCCACTACCCCAACGCAGCCAAGATGTATGCAATGTTCGACTACTACGGACTCTACTGCTGCGATGAGGCCGACCTTGAGAACCACGCTAACCAGAGCCTGTCTGACCGCAAATCGTGGATACCGGCATTTGTTGACCGCATCAACCGTATGGTATTGCGCGACCGCAACCACGCCAGCGTTGTGATGTGGAGTTTGGGTAACGAGGCCGGCAACGGCAGCAACTTCGGCCCTTGCTACGACGAGGCAAAACGTCTCGACAGCCGCCCTGTACACTATGAAGGAACACGTTCAAACGGCGACTATGGTGGCGGACGTTTCAGCGACTTCTACTCAAAGATGTACCCAGGACAGGCTTGGATGGACAAATACACGAACGGTCTCGACAAGCCAATGTTCATCTGCGAATATGCACACGCTATGGGTAACGCCATCGGTAACCTCAAGGAGTATTGGCAGAAGATTGAAGCATCAAACTCTTGTGTCGGAGGTTGTATTTGGGATTGGGTTGACCAGGCCATCTACGACCCGCAGAAGATGAAAGAGGGTGTATACCAGCTACATACAGGTTACGACTATCCCGGCCCACACCAGGGCAACTTCTGTTCAAACGGTATTATACCGCCGACACGCGAAGAGAGCGCAAAACTAAAGGAGGTTAAGGCTGCACACCAATTCATTGACCTTTCAATGCCCGAGGTAAACACAGAGTACGGAATTGTTACTATTGCTTTGAAGAACAAATACAACTTCACAAACCTCAACGAGTTCGACGTGGTTTATGAGATTGTGAAGAACGGAGAAATTGTTTACACAAGCACACAGCCCGTTCCACACACCGAAAGCGGACAGACCGGCAAGGTATGGCTCTCGGTGAAGAAGGCAAACATCAACAAGGCTATCAAGAATGGCGATGAACTCCTCATCAACGTACACGTTGTCTACCGCGCCGCACAGACATTTGCCCCTGCCGGCCACGAGGTTGCATTGGGACAGTTCACTCTTGCCGAGCGCGCACCTCTTGCTGCCATCAAGCCAAAGGGTGAGCCCTTTGCTGCAACATCATCGCTCCACGAGACAGTCATAGGCAACGACAAGGTTCAGTTGACATTCAATGCAGAGACAGCACAACTCACAGCATTGGCATTCAATGGCAATAACATCATCGCCGATGGCCAGGGATTCATCTACGACAACCACCGCTGGATTGAGAACGACCGTCAGGGCTACGACTACCAGTATGAGCGCAACAACAGCAACAAGACATACGAGCAGACAAAGAACGGTCTTGAGGCAAATGGCGTAATCAACGTAGTCGAGGAGAACGGCAACACTGTTGTAAAGACAGTGCGTAAGGGTTCACTCTGTGACACTGAAATCAACTACACCATCTACCCACAAGGTATTGTAGACGTTGATGCAAAGTTCATTCCAAAGAGCGGCAATCTGCGCCGTGCAGGCCTTGTATGCAACATCGACCAGTCATTGAGCAATGTAAACTACTATGCATACGGTCCTTGGGAAAACACTGTTGACCGCAAGGATGGCGTAATCGTAGGACGCTATACATCAAAGACTACCGGTGAAATGGCCGACCGTTATGTAAAGCCACAGAGTAGCGGTAGCCGCGAGGGCTTGCGTGAGCTTACACTCACAAACGAACTTGGCCAGGGTGTCAAGATTGAGACAGAGGGCAACGTGAGCTTCTCGGCACTCCCATACACCGACGAAGACCTTATGAAGAGCGGTCACTACTGGGAGATGACAAAGCGCCCATACACAGTGCTCCACCTCGATGCCTGGATGCGCGGTGTCGGCAACGCATCTTGCGGATACGATGTAGACACAATGCCCGAGTACCGCGTTCCAAACCAGGAGATGAGCTACAAGCTCCGCATCTCACCTGTGACTGGAAAATAATCACTACATCAAACCAAAAAAGTCAGGCGTGCCAATTGGCGCGCCTGACTTTTTGCCTAATCCCATATACTACCCCAAGAACTGAGTTCTTCATTACTCCCATCATCATCCTTTCTTAAAGCCGACCTTGCCACATCCGTAGATGCGGCAATTATGAATGTCTCAACACAAATACTCTCTGCATCAGGCGAACAATAATGCTTTCTCATAACTACTCCGATTAAAGATTGGTAAATACAATTATTATATACATCAGTCACATATATACAAATCACCTGCGACACTTGCTCTTCAAATGCCGCAGGTGACTTGTTGTATAAACAACACCTTCAATCAGCCGTTTGTTCGGCAGAGATGCTTATTTTTTCTCCTCTTCAATAGTTGGTGCCGAATCTTTGTATTTGAAGCGCCTGATTTTCTGCGTAGCAGTCTTTTCAAACGGCTCCTTCATAACCTCTACCGAGCTGACCTGTGACGATTTATTCACATTCTTGTTTGTGATGTTCAAAATCTTGGCTTTCCAACTATCTATTTTCTCGTAGAACTTATCCTCGCTCTCCTTGTTCCACTCTATGAAGCCCTCGGCAGGAGCAACAAGTGCCACAAGACGACCGTTACGCTCCACCACAATAGATTCACCGACACCCTCTACATTGTTCAGTACATTCTCAATCTCCTCGGGGTAGATATTCTCGCCCGAAGGACCAAGTATCATATTGCTGTTGCGTCCTTTGATGTAGAAACGGCCCTTCTCATCCTGCACGGCAATGTCACTTGTGCGGAACCATCCGTCAGCCGTGAATACACTCCTTGTACGCACCGGGTCCTTGTAGTAACCCAGCATCACATTCGGGCCTTTTGCAATAATCTCGCCTTCGCCTGTTTCGGGGTCTATATTATGAAGTTTCAGTTTTACATTATATACAGGATAGCCGAACGAGCCCACAGCCCTCCATCCTTTCATTGCATAACCCAGCAATGGAGAGGTCTCGGTCAGGCCATAGCCAATTGCGTATGGGAAGCGCGCCGCAAGCAGGAACTTCTCGACCTCGGGGTCAAGCTTTGCACCACCAATGCCGTAGAAGCTGATGCAACCTCCAAAAGTCTTTTTCAATTTCATACCAATGATGCGGCACATCAGTCCATAGGCGTGCTTGTTCATCCAAGAGAGCGTGCGGCTCTTCTTTATCGTAGGCAACACACTACCCTTATATACCTTTTCAATAATCATAGGCACAGTGAGCATTGTTGTAGGCTTTACAATCTTCATTGCCTTCAACAAAAGCGGTGCAGCCGGGGGTTTTGGCAAATAATAGACCGTTGAACCCGTGTACATTGGGTACAACATACCAAGTGTCATCTCCAGAGTGTGCGCCATAGGCAGTATCGACAACCACCTGTCCTTCTCGGTTCGCTTGCAAGAGTGATAGCAGGTGATTACATTGGATGCAAGATTACGGTGGCTCAGCACAACACCTTTTGCACTGCCGGTTGTTCCCGAGGTGTAGATTATTGTTGCTATCTCGTCGGGCGTAGGAACAGCAGTGCGTCCATCGCAGGTAAATTTCTCCTCGTCGGCCTTCAGTATCTCAAGCGTATCCATCTCAATGACAAGAGTCATCTTGTCCATAACCTCCTTCGAAACCTTTCCAATCAGTTTCTTTGCAACAAACAGCACCTTGCTCTCGGAGTGGTTTATGATATTGGTCACCTCGTTTTCTGAGCTGTCGGGCAGAATGGGAATTGATATCCTTCCAAAAACCACTGTGGAGAAGAAAGCCACTGACCAGTTGGGCATATTTGTAGAGAGAATGGCAACCTTGTCACCGGCACCTATACCGTACTGCGTCAACACCTTTGACAAGGCATCACACTCGTTCTTGAACGATGTATAGGTATATGAGCCGTCTTTTGTATCATACCATTGAGTGTAGACTTTCTTTGAATATACCGCAGTGGCATAATCATACAGTTTAGCCAAAGTATCTATATACTTTTCCCTCATTTTCTTCAATCTACGATAAATCTGCTTCATAGAATTATACTCATTTTGTGTTTGTAGCTGTTAAAATAGATAAAAAAAACGGAATTGGAGCAATTTATACAAAAATATTTTGACATCAGCCCCAAACATCACAATTCTCCACAATTGAATCGGCTATGAGCCTGTGTCCCTCGGCATTGGGATGAATACCGTCAGAACAATACAGCCTTCTCATTGCTCCCTGATATTTGTCGAATGGAGTTGTAATATCAATAATAAAGACGTTCATCATTCTGGAAATCTCAAACAACGCTCTGTTATACATCTCGTGCCAACGCCCGATGACATTTATATCACCTCCCAACCAGGAAAAAACATTATCCCTTTGCCCACTGTTCATAAAACGGCTTATGAAGGAGAAATAATACTCCGAATCTATCGGAGGCAAAGATATTATCACAGGCGTAGAGCCCAAAGAACGCACCTTCTCAATCAACCCGGCAAAGCGCTCCTTAAAGGAGTCGAGAACAGTTTTAGGAAAATGTTGCACATCGGGGCTTTCAGCAATCTTTCCCCAATTGAAATCACAATCATTTCCGCCAAATTCCAAAAGAGTATAATCAGACGCTGAAATCTCGTCCGGATGACGTTCAATCACCTGTTCGCCAAAATCAACGGTACAACCGAACTTGCCATAATTGGTGACATCTACACCAAGCCTGTCACTTATTATATCTATGAAGCTACCGTTCAACACAGAATACCTATTCTTCTCATTAAGTACCACACCGCGCGTCAACGAATCGCCAAGTGCTGTTATCTTTTTCTGTTTCATTTCCATAAAATTCGTAATTGCAGTGCAAAGTTACTCAACAAGAAAATCCTGTCACAATAATTGTTACCGGTACGAATAATTTGGGACTAAAAATGCCATTTCAGGTATAAAACCCCATAAATTAGGGAAGTTTGACAAATATTCCTTATCTTTGTCCCTGCATAAACAGGTATTAAAAACAATGAAAAAGAACTTGATGCTCGGAGGAGTGTGCACTATAATCCACTCTTTGGTTATACCAATATTCATCCTCATATTCATAACATTCTACAAACCGCGCGGCATTCACGAACTGCTTGATATGCCACACGCAACCTTTGCGTTCAACACAACCATAATATTCTGCATAATCCTTGTATCAACCTCCATCACCCGCGGTTTACTCTACCTCATAGGACACTTCAAGAGTTTCTCGCGCCCGATATACTCGCTATGGTGCTTTGCCGAGATGGTCATTGCAGCACTATTCTCGTCACTCTACACCACTCTTATGCTCAACGAACCGGTATCATACTTTGAGATAGCCGGAACATACATTCTTCTTATAACAACAACGGCAATATACCCATACAGTATCATCTGGCTTGCATACGAGCTTTACGCAAAGAACGACGAAGAGAAAAGCACCACCGACGACAGTTCGCTTATACGTTTCTACGACGAATACAAGAAACTGCGCCTTGTGATTGCCCCCGAGGCTGTAATATTCATAAAATCAGAAGAGAACTACGTACAGATACACTATCAAGACCAGGACAAGACAAAGAAATTCATTCTGCGCTCATCAATGAAAGCCCTTGAAGAGACACTTGCCAAGCGTGGCCTTGTGCGTTGCCACAGATCATACTTCATCAACCCCTCATATATAAAGATTGTACACAGGGACAGCACAGGGAGCATTGTCGCAGAGCTGAAGCAGGAGAATTTCGAGAGCATACCGATTTCACGCAAATATCAGGATGCTATAACAAGACTTCTGTAGAGAGGAAAGCTCGCGCAAACGAGTGGGTGGGAGCTTGCTCACACACGCAATGAGTGCAGCCGAGGTTCAAGCACACGTAGTGTGGTTAAAGATGAAAGCTCGCGCAAACGAGTGGGTGGGAGCTTGCTCACACACGCAATGAGTGCAGCCGAGGTTCAACGAAGTTAAAGATTAAAGATGCGGCTTTTATTTTTCTCCTTGTTTTATGAGTGTAGCACAACCGCAACGTCTGCACAACGGTTCAACAGCCTCGTGCCTTGTAAAACCATCATATATAGCCCTTGCACGTGGTGAAGCAAGCACCTCCTCAAGCTCCTGTTCAAATAGGTTGCCAAGTTTCACAACGCCGGCACTGTCAAGGCAGCAAGGCACAACCGTGCCATCCACCAGCACTCCAATCTGGTTACGCAAGGCATAGCAAAAAATATCCCTATTACTATTTTCAGGGTTTTCACTCACGGGCCACTCGAATTTGCGTCCGCGTTCAATATAAATATTCTCGGCAACCATCCATCCGGCACGACACAATGTCCACGGGCGTGGAACATACTTTGCCACAATATCAAGCAGGCGCTCATTCTCCTTGTCATACCCACCTTCATTCCACAGACGCAACACCATTATGACACCTTTTGATGCAGCCTCAAGCGCAAAACGCATAACCTCACCAACATACTGTTCCAAGTTCTCTTTCGCGTTCCCCTCGTGCGAATGTAAAGAGACCTGCATTTTGTAGGGAAGGGCCTCTATAACATCCTGCGCACGCGACAGCAAAGTACCATTTGTGGTTATAATGGGAATGAAGCCCTTTTCGCGCGCCTGCACAATGAACTCGGGCAAATGACGATGCAGCAAAGGCTCACCCATAAGATGGAAATATAGAAATTTTATTTTGCCTCGTAGTTTGTCTGTAAGAACATCGAACTCCTCCGGAGTGAGAGAGCGTTTTTCCCTTGCTGTCTTTGGGCAGAAAAGACAGTCAAGGTTACAGATATTCGTTATTTCAAGATAACAGCGTGTAATCATATTCAATATGCGTATATATAAACAAAAAGAGGAAAGTTTGCACTTTCCTCCTCTCAGTGACTCGCTTGGGGCTCGAACCCAAGACCCCATCCTTAAAAGGGATGTGCTCTACCTGCTGAGCTAGCGAGTCTACCTAAATGCCGTTAAGCGAGTGCAAAGGTACAACAAATTTTCAAAACAACAAATTTTCAACGCTTTTTTTATCATTTATTTTGCAAAAAGCACAGAATAACACTCAAAAGCCTTTTACATAAAAAGCAAAATCACTGCTCACTCTCTTCTGTATTCTCCACTGTCTTGCGTTCCTTTGATATGCGTGCACTGTCTATCGCCTCTTTCAGTATATACTCCTCGGAACTGCCCGACGTCTCTGCAATCTCATTATAACGGCGCAGATAAGCCAACAAAAGCGTTGTCAGCGGCAATGCCACAATCATTCCCAACAGCCCCAGCAGATGCCCCCAAATAGAGAGCGACAACAATATCACGGCTGGATGCAATTTCATTCTCTTGCCCATAATCTTTGGAACGAGCAACAAATCCTGCACAAGCTGAACCACCAGCATCACGCACAACGCCATCAGCATCACAGGCCAGAAGCCACCTCCTACATTGGCAGCTTTCAGCATAGCAAGCAGAGCCATTGGCAAAATAGACACGGTCTGCAAATAGGGCACAAGGTTTAGCACACCTATAAACATTCCGAAAGCAATAGCAGCCGGGAAATCAATAATCACAAAGCCAATGGAGAAGAGCACTCCCACACAGAATGCGACAAACACCTGGCCACGAAAATATTGGTTCATTCCATACACTAGGTCATTCCACAATTTAGTAACCACTCCGCGCCATTTTTTTGGTACATACGGTTGCCATCCCCTCGACACACGTTCAAAATCGAAAAGGATAAAAAAGAGGTAAAGCATTATCAACGACACCGAGAACACCTGCCCCATAATATCCACCGTTCCCAGCAACAACATCCGTGCACGCTCTGCCAATATTGCAACAAGCCCAGTATCACCTGAGTTTTGCAAAATCTCGGCAAAACCATATTGTGTCGACACCTCCTTGAAAAAAGCCATAATAGGTTCAGGGATAGAACCGTCATTCACATTCCGTCCAAGGAACGACACTGTAATATCCTTCAGCGCATACAACTCGCGGAACATCGATGGCACAACAAGCATAAACAGGCCATACAACACCCCACCCACAACCAACATAGCAATCACTATTGACAAAGCGCGGTACTTCACCCGCATCTTGTCCTGCACAAAGTTGACAAGCGGGTTGAGCATATAAGCCAACAGCCAAGCAATGGCAAACGGCAACAGCACGCTGCTCAAGCCATTGAGCACAAGATATGCAGCCACCACACCAATGGAGACAAGCACAATGCGCAGGAAGCGCCCCACGGTTATTTCATTCTGTTTCATAAATTATGTTCAAGATTGAGAACAAAAATCACTCACTGTCGGCAGAACGTCTATCCTCCACTCCACCCACAAGCAAAACAAACTCTCCGCGCGGTTCGTTCGCAGTAAAATGCTGCACCAGCTCGGCCAATGTACCACGCACGCACTCCTCGTGCAGTTTTGAAATCTCCCTTGCCGCTGCAGCCTGACGCTCCGGTCCAAACACCTCGGCAAACTGTGTAAGACTTTTCAGCACCCTATACGGCGACTCATAGAAAATCATCGTACGCTGCTCATCCTTCAAGGAGTTGAGTTTTGTCTGACGTCCCTTTTTCTGAGGCAGGAAACCCTCGAACACAAACCTGTCCGACGGGAGTGCCGAACTCACCAGCGCCGGCACAAAAGCTGTAGCACCCGGCAAACACTGGACCTCTACCCCATTGCGCACAGCCTCACGCACAAGCAGAAAGCCGGGGTCGGATATTGCAGGAGTGCCGGCATCGGAAATCAGCGCCACGTGCCGTTCACTGGTGGCAATGCGCTCCACAAGCGAACCCACAGTCTTGTGCTCGTTGAACTTGTGATGCGAAAACATCGGCACTTGAATATCAAGATGCTTCAGCAGCTTTGCCGATGTGCGTGTGTCCTCGGCAAGAACAAAATCGGCCTCGCGCAGAATTCTTATAGCACGCAAGGTAATATCCTCAAGATTGCCCACAGGCGTAGGCACAACATATAACATTCCCATAATTGTACATTGTTTTAATAAAATGCAAATTAAATACAAATATGCCAACATTGCTAAAAAACCATTTTAAAATTACTAAAAAGTTTATATCAACAGCCCACCGCAAGAATGTTGATAACTTATAGCAAATAACAATTTTATTTATCACTTAAATTATTACCTTTGACCTATTCCTCAAAGATGCGTCGCACTCGCTGTGAAATATATAAGCGGGCTTAATATTATTTCGTTTGTGCGTATCTTTGAGGTAAACCTCGAAGATACACTGCACTCGCCGTAAAATATATAAGCGGGCTTTATATTATTTCGCTCGTTTATTAGTATATTTGATGTAGTTTGATTAAGATTCTTTGAGTATCAAACCATTAAGAAGAACTTGCATGAGAATGGGCAATGGATAAGAAATTGCTAACTTGTTTTATTACACTATATTCCTCATGCTTTTCAAATAACTCTTTTCTAAGTGCAAAGATACGATTTTTTCTCCAATTATTAGTAAATACTGAGATAATCTTATCATATCTAATATAGAAAAGGCGGTCAATTGACCGCCTTTTCTACTCAACGATTTATAGCACCTCGTTGACAAATGCCACAATCAACTTCTCCTAGGAAGTTTCCTGCAATGTGTCCTGACATATTCCCATATGCCTCTTCGGAAACGAGTATAATCTCGTACACTCACAGGTTTTAATCGTGATTTACACTTACATCTAGCCATAATCAACAAGTTATTTATTAAATAAATATCACGATAATTCAAAAAGTAAAGATTATTAAGAAAAAAAATATCATTATTCCGTAACCAGAGTTCACCAAACCACAGGCAAAGGTAACTCGTGTTCTTTTCGTCCAAGCAAGGTCAAGCCCTGCGGGTGTCGTGGAAAAATCATCCTCGCCCCATGGGGCTTCTGTATTTTTCCACACAACCTTGCCTGACGAGAACACGACCTTTTAGAGCCTGTAGTTTGGGAACTCCGGCCCCGAATAGCCGGACTAACAAGAAATATATAATGTTATGTCAAAAGCTAAAAGGTACACACTTGAAACACTCCTACCTCTGAATGTTTCATACGACAGTGATCACGGATTGACGCAGGAAGATGTCGATATGGTCAATTCGCTTGTAGAGGTAATAGAAAGTACTCGTTCAAAGCATACTCCAAAGATTGGAGATAGAGTTGTCTATACGCAGAAAGGCGGAGAGCATCATCCTCATGGTCTGATAGAGAAGAAACATGAGGACAAATTCTATGTCTGCCTCGACCCGTTTATTCCGTTTGTATGGGAAAGCGACACTGCTATCAAAGTGGATGTCAGCGGTGGCCCATTCTATCACGTAGATGCTGATAAGTTCAAGTTCATAGGCTGGGCTGAAGCGGACTTCAAGGAATGGGGACACTGTGGTGCAACAGCAAACGGAACGGTCAGATTCAAGGCTAAAGTTCCTCTATGGAGTTATTCCGAGCCAAATCCCTTGTACGGAGATTTTACAACCAAAGATTGGAAGAAAATCACTTTGCGTAAGCGTAAAGAGGGTAATCTATACGACTCCATGCAGATTGCATTCCGTGATGAAGATGAATTGCAGGAGTATGTGAAGGACCACAACGGAACGATTTTCACCTGTTCCGACCCTACCTTGTTCGTCCTATGGTGCTACAAGCGTCAGTTTGAGTTCCTACCTCTTGACGAATGGAACAAGGTAGATGCCGAAGCCGTAGAGCGTAGGCTGTCATACCAACCTGAACAGGTCAAGATAGTCAAGGATAGCGAGAAACATATCTCAACATTCTATCGAATTAAACCGGAATAAGAAAATACTAACCTTTAACACTAATCATTATGCAGACAACATCAGCAACATCAACAGGTCACACCGACCTGCTATCAGGTATTTTGAAGGTACAAGTGAGAAACGAAGATAAGATTACGGAGCAAGACCGTATCTATTGCCAGAATCAGCAGGACGAGCTGTACAAGACGCTCGACCAGATTGATGATTGGTACAAGATCTTCAAGGCGGAAGCCGACAAGTACGAAGGTCGTATCAAGTTCAAGTATGAGGAGAACGGCAGTAATACCGTCCGTAGTTATCACGACTACTACAACAAAGAGAAGGAGGACTACACGCATCACGAGTTCAAGCCATTCCAGATTATGAATGAACTTGTAAGCAAGAATCACGGTGCGGTACAGAACTTCATCAACCGTATCATCGGGTATTTCAACAATACCTACAATGTATCGGTTGAAGCCCCAAAGGTTGATGAGAAGACTCTCCCGATGGGATTCCGTCCTGTCTATAACACCTATGTAGATGTAGTCATTGAGCATCTCGGAGGCAAGAGTTTCCGTGATACGGCAGAAGATGAACTGATCAAACGATTCCTTGAAACAGTCAGACCCTCTTGCTGGAGTAAGGTTAAGCCCGAATTGAAGAAGGAGAAAATCATCTTCCCAGATATTGTCTCTTGGGACTCCATTCACTATGAGTATTACAAGGAGTATGACTTCGAATATGAGTCAGACCGCAAGGTAAGCCGGTTCTGTGAAGGAATTGCCTTTGGTGCAGATGATGTACTCTGCGGAAGTATCGAGATGATTGTGGGACTTGACACCAGAAATGTCGATATATCCCGATGGTATGACCTGACCACTACCAATGCTCTGAGCATAAAGTTCTATGCCAATGGCCGTATCGATGTCAAGTTCAAGGACAGTGCAACCGCTGAGAGCTGTTTCAAGCGACTACGATTGAACGAAATTAAACTCAGAGACGAGAACTGATGACAACACGATATGTATGACACTCCGTAGGCTATGCTTACGGGGTGTCTTTCGTTTTTATCCACTTCAATCATTACAGCTATGTATGCCATCATACCACAACAGATACCGCAGAACAAGCGTGCAGAGATCAACGAGAAGATTCTCTTTGCCATCAATTCCGGTAAGGATATGATTCCTGCGGAGAGTATATACAACTGCTACACAGGAAT